>NZ_JARVRU010000039.1:0-45717 GCF_030209535.1 Lysinibacillus sp. fls2-241-R2A-57 | reverse complement strand
CGCTTTCGCACAGATAAAACATTTGTTGCTGTCGCTTCGCTTTCGCACAGAGCAAAGCTTCTCGGGATGTCAGATGAGCCGCTTCACTCGCGTTGCTCGCTCCAAGGCCTCATCTGTGACGCTAATTTCCAAGGAGTCGCCAAGCCGGAACGAAGATCAACTAATACACGGGCGCATATGTTTTAACAATGGCATCCACAACTTTTGAGGATGAGCCATATTCAAGTGTCTTCTCGATGTATTGCTAGTAGTAAAGATAAAAAAAGACGAATGATTACGTTAAAGTATTCATTCGTCATTTTTTATTATTGATGTTTTTGTTGGAAAGCTACCATAAAGTCACGTAATGCTTCACAAGCCTCTAATGGTACAGCATTATAAGTAGAGGCACGACAGCCACCTACAGAACGGTGTCCATTTAGTCCAACAAATCCTGCTGCTTTTGCTTCAGCAAGGAATTGTTTTTCAAGCTCTTCGTCAGCAACACGGAAAGTGATGTTCATTAAAGAACGGCTTTCAGGTGTTGCATGACCTTTATAGAATCCATTGCTATTGTCAATGGCATCATAAATTACTTTTGCCTTTAATTCATTATGCTTCGCAATTTCAGCAACGCCGCCTTTAGACTCTACCCATTTCAATACTTCACCTAGCATATAGATACCAAAAGTTGGTGGTGTATTGTATAAAGAGTTACTGTCAGCATGTGTTGTGTATTTTAGCATTGTTGGAATATTTTTATTCGCTTTTTCTAGCAAATCTTTGCGAATAATGACTACTGTTACACCAGATGGACCAAGGTTTTTTTGAGCCCCTGCATAAATTAGACCGAATTTACTTACATCAACTGGCTTAGAAAGAATATCACTAGACATATCTGCAACTAACGATACATTACCTGTTTCAGGGAATTCTTTCCATTGTGTACCATAAATTGTATTGTTCGAAGTGATATGCACATAGGCATCATCTTCATTAAATTGAATGTCAGCTAAAGCTGGGATATTGCGGTATTGATTTTCCTTTGTGCTAGCAGCTTCAACAGGCGTACCAAAAAATTTTGCCTCTTTGAATGCTTTTTCAGACCAAGAGCCTGATAATACGTAGCTTGCCTTTTGATCGGCCTGTAGGAAGTTCATTGGGATCATAGTAAATTGAAGACTAGCTCCACCTTGTAGGAAAAGGACTTCATAGTTTTCTGGGATAGCATAAAGCTTTTTCAATAAAGCAATTGCTTCATTATGTACTTCATCGAAAATGGCACTGCGATGGCTCATTTCCATAATTGACATACCTGATTCACGGAAGTTTACTAATTGTTGTTGGGCTTTTTCTAATACTTCTACTGGTAGTGCAGATGGGCCTGCGTTAAAATTGTATGCACGTTGTGTCAAAGCGATACACTCCTTGTTATGTTTAATAAGGTGAAATCTCAATCATAGGAAGTTATTATTCCCTATTAATTGGTTGTTGAACCTATCGGGCTTATATGGTCAGTTTCATAGACTATCAAAATAGACCGTTAAAGCGGGATAAAAGCACTTTACTGGATTATAACTCAATTTTCAAGAGAAAAAATAAAATTCTCACTATTCGAGCAGAATAATGACAGGTAAGCAACAAAATGTACACAATTGAGATAAATTCAAAAAGCTTTTTAGGTTTAAATACGAACAAATGGAAATATAGATAGGCATATATGAGCTTATATTTCGTAATTTACATATTAGTTAATCAGCGGAAATATAAAATGTTCGTGTTTGTTTGTGTGGAATGGCGTCGGCTGCAATCGTTGTAGCAATGGAATTTTTTCGTCGTGATATTGATATTAACATTGCTCAGTATTTAAAGATATATAATTATCTGAAATTTTAGAGGTGTTGTTGTTTTATTACAAATAAAATTTGGAGGGGAAAATGATGCCAGATAACAAAAAAATAATTTGGATTAGTATATTTATAGCATTACTTTCAACTATTTTTATTTCGAATAAATCTACAACTTTTGGAGCACCTTTTCAATGGGTTACTTTTTACGGTAAAAATGATATAAATAATTTCTTCTCGTTATTCACTTCAAAAAATTTTACTCAAACCAATTTCAATATTGGAATACTAGCAATAAATATTCTTTTAATTTATTTAGTTCTATTTTTTGTTCATAAGAAATTTAAAATAAATGTTTCAAAACGAAAAGAAAAATAAAGGTTTTAAAATATCACTTGTTTAGATAGTGTTTAGATATTCTTATGTTGTCCATATTATCGGTATATCCACTGGTTTGATGGAGGCTAAGATGTAATATTGATTGTATTTGCCGTTACTATTTGATGGACGGAATTTTTTTAACTTCTTTCAGCAAATGCGGTTTTAAGTCCCTTTTCAACGGGTGTCCAAACATCCGCTGAAAGAAGTTAAAGCCTCTAGCGGATGTAACGGAATCTGAAAGGCGTTAATAAAGGATGTTAGCCCAAAATCATCACATCCATGCGATAACGGCTAACTGACCGCATCATGCAGGCCTAAGCACAAAGCCGATTCGGACGCAATTATGCCGAGCATAATGGACCTTTCCCCATAAACCAGGAACTTTCGGTATAATGAATTGTGAATATTGATTGAAGGGGTGTTTTGAATGTTTACAATAGAGGAAGCGTGTTTAGTTGTCGTCGATGTGCAAGGAAAGTTAGCGACAATTGTTGATGAAAGTGAAGCGGTGGTTGAAAATGTGGCAAAGCTGGTACAAGCTATGAAGGTATTGGAAGTACCCATTTTATGGCTTGAACAAAATCCTAGTCGTTTAGGTGGTACTCCGTTAAATATTGCTCAGCATCTTCAAGGGCAAGCTATTGCTAAAATGGCATTTAGTGCTTGCCAGGAGCAAGAATTTGTTGCTGCATTGAAGGCGAGTGGTCGTACTCAATTTATCGTGACAGGTATCGAAACGCATATTTGTGTCTACCAAACAGCGCGACATTTAAAAGAGCAAGGGCTTGAGGTCGAAGTTGTTGTAGATGCTGTGTCTTCTCGTACAAAGGCCAATAAGGAGATAGGGCTAGAGAAGATGAAGGCACTTGGAATTTTAGCAACAAGCACAGAAATGATTTTATATGAGCTACTACAACGTGCAGATCATCCACATTTTAAAACGGTGCTACAGCTTGTTAAATAATAAAAAATGGATGGGACAAAACTGGTCAAAACCTTAAAAAGCGCGATAAATCTATTTTTGCGTAAAAAATATGCTTATGTCTTAGCGATGCAATTTATTAGTGCGGTCAGAGAGTGTTGCATGAAGGTAGATGTCGATATTTTTCAAAAGTTGGTTGATAAATCGATAAAGTTGGTCGATAAACAATCAAAAGTTCTCGACAAATCTCAAAACTGCAGCTCATTAATGATTTTTGTCGCTGTCGTTGCGCTCCGCCCCACTTTCGCTGCAGAAAAATGAGGTTTTGTCCCAGCCTCTTTATTGATAAAAGAAACTATATTGTGGTTAACCAAAAGCATAGTTTTCTTCTAGACTAAAGAGCTACATCCCCGAGGATGTAGCTCTTTAACTATTTGTTCTTAAGCAGGCATGTCTGTCGGAGTTGGTTTTGCGTAGCCTTCTTTATATGTGTCATCAATTTTTTGACGAATTTCTTTGAGACTCATGCCATCTTTATGCATTTTTGCAGACTGTACAGCGATTTCTAAGCAAACGTTACAACGAGTACCGTGATCATCCCAGACAATTGTTCCATCCTTACGCTTTTCCTGAATAAAGCAGTTTAGATTGCTTTTATGTCCAACTGATTCTCCACATCCACAATAGCATGGCATCCATTCTAGAATTTCGGTAGATTGTCCAGCAATTTGATACACTAAGCGAATGTTTTCAGTTTGATTATCTAAAAAGGATGGTAGCACATTAGCAGATGCAGTTTCCTCTTGAATATCTCCAGAAGCATGTGCATGTTCTTCGTGTGAAGCTTCTATTGGCGTTTCATTTTGATTTTTTTCAACAACCTTTTTATCTTCACCGCAAGCACTTAACACTAATAACGATAAAACAAAAATAGATAAAAGTTTTTTCAATAAGAGCGCCTCCTACATGTTTACAATACTGCCATTATACCATCGTTCGCTTAAACATTTGCAAGAAGCACAGGTGGAAATCAATGAAAAATATCTAATCCACGTGTTTTGTTCATTAAAAGTTCCATTTTCTCACTCAGTAATTTTTTCAAGAAGAAACCAAATAGAATAAAAATGAGCCAGAAGCAAGATAAAAAGGCAAGATCCATCCATACTTTAGACCAAATAATACCACCAACAGCCTCTCGCATCATTTCGATTGCATAAGTAAAAGGTAAAAATGGATTTATTATTTGGAAGAACTTTGGTAATAGTTCTACAGGATATGTGCCACCAGAACCTGCAATTTGCAGTACTAGCATGACAATGGCTAACGCTTTCCCAACATTTCCGAATACAGAAACTAGTGTATAGACAACCGTAACAAACACTAAGCTAATAAATAGCCCAAATGGTATAAAGAAATAAGGAGCACTAATGGATCCATCTAAAAGAACGATATCTCCAATTGTAATAATGAGCGTTTGGATAAATGAAAAAGTTGCAAATGTTAATAAACGTCCAAAGTATATTTCACGAATACTGTATTGATTATTATCGTGAATATTTACAGATAAAAGTGAAATTAATAATAAACAACCGACCCAGACGGAAAGCACAGTATAAAATGGTGTCATGGCTGTTCCGTAATTAGCAATCGGAAACATCCTATGTTCCTCGAGCTTAATAGGCTCCTCAAAGAAATCCCGCTCAGCATTGACGTCATTTTTCAATAATTGTACGATTTCAGAAATATCAGCTTCACTTTCTAATGTTCGCAGCTTGTCAGCAAGAGCCTTAATTTTTGTACTTAAAGCAGGGAAATTCGATTGTACTGTACCAATTGTTTTATTAGCTGTTACTAACATATTTTTAGCATTTGTTAAACGATCTATTGCTTGAGGTAGAAGACTTTTTACATTCGTTAACATAGATGATGCATTTGTTAACGTATTTTTCGCAGAAGCCAAGGTCGTGTGAATTTGTGGCTCTAGGTTATCGTTATAATGAGTAAGGAATTGCTGCAGATTGTTAGAAACATTTTGCGCAACACTTTGAACATCAGCCAGATCTTTTTTTATCGTTTCGACATCAATATTATTTAACTGCTGTACTTTAGTTGAGACGTCAGTTAGTAATGTATTTAGCTGATTTAATGCTGTTAGAGAGCTTAAAGAATAATCGGTTATACTAGGATTTGCCTGTAAATTTCCACGTATAGCTTCAAGTTGTTCAATAATTTTATTATTAGTTAGTAAAGTCTTTACATCTTCAGAATTGCTTTGCTGTAGCGCCGTCAGGATGTTTTGCACATTGTTATCAAGCTGTTTACGAGACGAAGCATCAGCTTGTGTTAATTTTTGGAGTGCTTCAAGTGTTTGGATACTAGAATTTACTTTTTCACGAGATGTATCCAGCTGGTTTTTAATCGTATCCTTTATTTGTGCAATAGTAGCTGAATCCACATTAGTATTTTGTAGCTTCCCTATTAGGTCTGTAAATCGTTGAGCAATATTTTGAACAGCTCCTAAATCCTTTTTAATGATAGGGGATAGCTGGGTGAACAGTGTGTCAGCTTCATTAATCAATTTTAAACCTTGATCGATAGTTGTTAGACCATCATTTGTTAATTTTTCAGCCTCAGGAACTTGGGTCATCGTATGGTTCAGTAATGTCTCCGCTTCCTTCCCGCCTTTAGAGGTTTGTGCTAAAAATGTTTCAATACCGGGAAGATGTTGCTCTATTGTAAAAATATAATTTTCAAACGTTCTAAAGTCTGGAATTTCCCGTTCCATCTCAACACCGATCGTATTAAAAATAGAGAAAAGTGTTCCATTGACAGTTGAGATAAATTCACTAGATACTTGTTGAGTTAGGCCACTGGCACCTTTAATTGTAATTTTGGGTGAGATTGGATTTATTTTTTCATTTACATAATAATCGATATGCGCTTTAATAGGCTGATTTGACAGTATAGAGGTTAATTTTTGAGAAAAATCACTAGGGATAACAATAACCGCAAAATAATCACCGTTTTTTAAATCATCAATGGCTTTTTCACGAGATGTAAATTCCCAAGAAAAGTTTTTATTTGTACTTAAATTATCTATTACCTCGTTACCGACATGTATATCCTCTCCTCTAACACTCGTTCCTGTGTCTTCATTGACAACAGCAATTTTCATATTAGCTGTGTGGGCATAGGGATCCATAGAGGCATAAATATTGAGCCACGCATAAAGAGAAGGTAAAAAGATTAGTCCACCAATAATGACAGCCACTACCCAGTTTGTTAAGATATTATGGATATCACCTTTATAAATTTGAAAAATATGTTGGATAGTGTGTTTCATATTAACGACCCCACATTCGTTTTGTGAATTATATATGTATGTTCCCAAAATTGGGGCGAAATTATGTTTGAATTGTAGAAAAACTTATTTTTCAAAGACGAATTAGTTTACTAGGGTTTAAAAAAACTTTATAATCAATCGCGAATACACTAAAATTAGGATTTTTTAGTGTGAAAAAGGAGGAACACAATCTAGTGAAAAAACTACTAATTATTGGCTCAGTTATTGTTGTGTTATTTATAGCAATTATTGTGCTAACAAATGTATCGAACAATAATAAGGTAACAAGTGCAAAAAATCCTTATGGCGACAAAGTACTAAAACAAGAAACAATAGATCAATTGGATGATAAAAATTACCAAAACATTATGCTACCTGACGAGCTTGACAAAAAAATAAAAGCTGGTGAAGATGTAAATGCTTATTTCTTCAGCCCAGTATGTGGACACTGTCAAGTCTTCACACCAGTATTAATGCCGATTGCTAAGGAGCTAGGCGTTGAAATTGCCCAGTTAAATACTTATGAATACGGGGATTTATTTGATAAATACCATTTTGAAGCGACACCAACATTCATTCATTTTGAAGATGGTAAAGAGGTTACTCGTTTTGTAGGTGCATTACCAGAAGAAGATTTACGTGCATTTTTAAATAAAGAAGTATTAAAAAAATAAGAAAAGCAGCGACTGTATCAAAAGTTATTTTTGAGCAGTCTTTTTTTGTGTATACTAAATATACTGAAGAGTTGTATATTGGGGGAATATTGCATGACAATGGATGATTATTTTTATAATGGTGAGCTAATGAAATGTTATGAGGTAGCTAAGCAAGTTACAGAGGAAAACGAGAAAGCGTTAGCTGATAAATATATTAAATTATTGGAAGAGTATGATTTTACTAGCTATCCAAAGCCTACGTTGTTTGTAGAAACTCAGCATATAGAACGAACAGATGAAAGTTATCCTGAATCAGATGCCGTCGTCAAAATTCGTGCAATAAAAGATGAAGCACAGTTTTCTATGCGTATTAAAGAGCTAGAGGATGTAGCAAAAACAGGTACTCCAAATGAAAAGGCACAATCATTTTTTACACAGGGTGAACTGTTTTTATTTGCACATCACTACAATGAGAGCGTCCATTGTTTTAGACAAGCCGTACAAGAAAACCCTAATAAAGCTTTATATTGGGGGATTACAGGACAAACAATGCATCGCTTCGGTTGGATGCCATTCGATGCCCTTGGTTATTTAGAGCAAGCTATTAATTTAGATCCAAAAAATGCGCGTTGGAAATGGAATAAAGCACTTGTTCTTATCCAATTAGCGAAGGATTTACAGATGGCACCGTTTATGGCCAATGCAGCGATTGCATTAGAGGAGGCGCTGGCTGTTTGCGGCGAGCATCAGCGATCGTTAAAGGATGCTATTCAAAATACAATAGATAATATGGATAGCTATGTATTTTCATAACATTAAAAAGATGTCTCAAGTTGGGGCGTCTTTTTTTTGCGGTGAAATATGGCTTGTTAGAGTTTTTGAATAACATGTTAAATTAAAATTGTCTTGGCGTATATATGGCTCATCAGCAAAAGTAGGGGATGGTATATTGAAGTTGATCTTCGTTCCGGCTGGGCGGCTCCTTGGGGATAGCGCGTCACAGATGAGACCCTGGAGCGCAAGCGAAGCGGGTAGGGGAATGGAGGCTAAAGGCATCACGTCCTGTGATAACGCCTTCGTGACCAACATCCTATCGCTGCCGCTACGTTAGTACTACGCTTTCGCACAGAAAACATCTGTCGCTGTCGCTGTGCTACACTAAGCTTTCGCACAGAAAACATCTGCCGCTGTCGCTCCGCTACGCTTTCGCACAGAAAACATCCGTCGCCCCGACGCCCTCAGGAAAGCCCCCAACCGGAACGAAAATCGACCCTACGTATGGTGTAAATATTATTTTATAATAATTTATTACTATTTTATTCTGTTATAGTTTTGATTGAAAAGTCGATTTTTCATGGTAATCTTATAGTATAATTATACCAAAAGTCCTTTGTGAAATAGTGAATAGAAAGAAATGTTTTGAAATCAAAGGAGGGTGTTTAGATGTGGAAATTTAATGAGGACTTTTCATTTGTGAGGCAGGGCATTCAATTCATCCTATTATCAATGATTTTCTTAATCGTCATTGGACTAGGTGGAGATAAATTTTATGGAATATTTGGTGAGAATAATTATGTCACGATTCATTTAATGATGGAAATTCTCATCATTGTGGTGACGATGGCTATTTCGATTCAGACGTGGTTAATTTCACCATATATTTTATCGAATAGAGTTCTTTATGCTGGGGCATTGTTTTTAACATTTAGCTTAATAGAAATTGCGCATGCGCTCTCCTATAAAGGAATGCCTTTTTTCATTACTGAAAGTACACCATATGCTGCAACATGGTTTTATATGCTCGGGCGATTACTATTATCGATTGGATTTCTAACTATTTATTTTGTTAAGGAGAAGAAAATCAAATCAACTTATCGTTGGTTTATTTATAGTTTACCGTTTGTAATAATCACTTGTTTTGTTGTTATCATCTATGCACCAACGCCAATATTGCCACCTCTTGTGATAGAAGGTGAAGGTCCTACTGTTTTAAAAAATACTTTGCAATATACAGCTGTTGCGTTAAATTTGGTGATTGTGGTTCTATTGCTGAAAAACTTTAAGAAAGTACCAAAAATTGTATTTTTATTATTAGGTAGTTCAATTTATTTAATAATGAGCGATTATCTATTTACAATTTATCAAGATGTTTATGATATTAAAAATTTCATTGGACATATTTTTGAGTTAAGTGCATTTTATCTTTTATTTAGAGCTATTTATTTTTCATCTATTGAAAAACCTTTTCAACAATTAATTGATACACAAGGGCATTTGGAAAAGTCTCGCGAAAAGATGCGTTATATGGCTTATCATAATGAAGTTACGAATTTACCAAATGAACGTTTTTTGATGGAATTATTAAATAGAAATTTATACATATCTAAATCTCAAAAGGCAATTATTGCTATCGGGATAGAAAGAATTCCTGCTATTAAAGCATCTTTAGGCAGTACATATGCGGACCAAATGATCAGTCTAATAGCGCAAAGGCTGAAAAATGTTTTACCAGAGAAGTATCCTCTATGCATACTGAGAGAAGATTATTTTGTTGTTTTTATTGATGAGGTGAATAATACCCATCAACTAACTCAGCTAAGTCAACAGCTTCAATTGGTTATGGAAGAATCATTTCAAATACAACATTTTTCTCTAAATAGTCAATTAAATATTGGCATTGCGTTATTTCCAACAGATTCTTATAGGGAAGAGGAACTTGTTAGATTTGCACTTTATGCTATGCATGAAGCACATAAAATGCCAACACGTATACGGTTTTATGAGTCCTCAATGTCTAGCGGAATGACTGAACGACTTTTATTAGAAAATGATTTACACAATGCATTAGCTAATCAAGAGCTTTTTTTAGAATATCAACCACAACTAGATTTACAGACGGGCCAAATTAAATCAGTAGAAGCTTTAATCAGATGGCGGCATCCTAAAAAAGGTTGGATTTCGCCAGGGGTCTTTATTCCAATTGCTGAGGAATCGGGTTTAATTATCCCTATTGGACAATGGGTACTAGAAACAGCTTGTAAACAAGTGAAGCGGTGGGAGGGAGCTGGATTGCCACCTATTAAAGTGGCAGTCAATTTGTCATTAGGTCAACTTTTTCAGCAAAATTTAGTTGAAATGATTCATGATGTTCTTGAAAAAACACAATTAGAGCCACAATATTTACAGTTAGAGATAACAGAAAGTATGACGATTAATATCGATCATATGACGGCGATTTTGCATCAATTGAAGGCACTTGGGGTTACAATCGCGGTAGATGATTTTGGGACGGGCTATTCATCATTGTCGTATTTAAAGGATTTCCCTATTGATTGCTTAAAAATTGATCGGTCTTTCGTTCAAAAAATACAATCAAACTTTACAGATAAGGCTTTAGTAGACACGATTCTTTCTATGGCAAAGCATTTACAGTTAAAGGTAGTTGCAGAAGGAATAGAAGAGTTAGAACAGCTATCATATCTAGTAGCAGGAGAATGTGATACTGTACAAGGTTTTTTATTTAGTAAACCGATACCTCCAAATATTTTACAGGAAAACTATCAAACGCTACACGAGAATGCAAAGTGTATTTTAGATTCAATTACTACAATTGAAGGATAATATGACAATTGAAAACATCTTCGTTTCAGTATATGACGAAGATGTTCCTTTTTGTTTCTGAAGCTATGCAAACGATGAAAAATATTTCAACAGCCTACATTGAAAGCCTAAACGTTGCCCGTTTCTTTATATTCTACAATCATGGTATGATAGTGGGGAAATGATTTGTAATATAAAGGACGGGTTTTTTTGATGGCACAAGAAGTGGCAAATAAATTTATTGAAAATGTATGTAATCATTTAGTGCGCAATTTAAATATTACAAAGATTGAGGAGCACTTTAAAGAGACAATCGCGATACAGCGTAAATCGGCACAATCTCAAATTGATTTTTTTGATATGTTAATGATGAATATGCTGTATTTTACTGAAAATGAGCAAGTTTGGGAAAACGTATTTTTGAAAATGCTCGAAAAGAAAGAGTGGTTAAGGGCTACTGTATTTGAGGAAGAGCTATTGATGCATCAAATGCGTATTCGTCAGCAGGTCGCTGAACAAATGGATGCCGCTAAAGAGTTGTTCCATAAGCAGTATGAAACAGAAGGTATGACAGAGGAAGCTATTGTCTACGATTATGCATATAGCTCTGCTGGACACTCAATGCGCATAGATTTATTAACGGTACTTGTCTCAACACCAGAACAATCAAAAGTGCTATTTGATGCAGATCCACAAGAAACTATTCGTATTATTAACGGCTATATTGCCTATCACACTGATGGGATTATTAATAAAGTGAAACTGTAATCAATTGGATATCCCACTGATTAGTAGTCTTCACCAATCGAGCTTTTATGGGCAGTTAATCTCCCGACTAACTTCCTTGCTTTTGCTGGATTTTGAGGTTGGATACTTGGACGCCCAGTCGGAACGGAAATTATAGTGATAAGCATATATAATAATAGCTAAAAATGACAATGAGGCAATCCTGTTTTTGTCTAGATACCTTATGCAGTATAATAAGGTGATACTAAGGTCACCTGAAAGGAATTTAATCAATGAATACACCATTTACATTTAAACATACACAACCAACGAATATGGACCCAAATAAAAAATATCCAGCGATTTTTTTATTGCATGGAATGGGTAGTGATGAAGATGATTTACCGCAATTAGTACAGGATTTTAAAGAACAATGCCATGTTTTTAGCTTACGTGGACCTATTACTCAAAAGCCTGGCTATGCTTTTTTTACGATCCAGGAGGCCGGAAAACCAGACCGTGAAATTTTTGATAAAGTTTTAATTGCATTACAACGCTTTGTGCTAGAGGCAATTGACGAATATCAAATTGATCCGCATAAAGTGTACGTGCTTGGATTCAGTCAAGGGGCTGTTTTGGCACAATCACTTGCTTTTGTAATGGGGAATTTAATTACGGGAATAGTGGCGTTAAGTGGCTACATGCCAAAATTCGTGACAGAGGAATATGCAATTCGCCCAGTTAATCATTTACATGCATTTATTTCTCATGGTGATTATGATTATGTCATACCGTCGCAATGGGGCATTGAAAGTAAAGAAATCTTTGAGCAATTTGGAGCTACTGTGACATTCAAACAGTATCCAGATGGTCACGGTGTTACACCAGAAAATTTGCGTGATCTAACTGCATTTTTAGCACAGGAATTACAAGATACTATTCAATAAAAATGAAGTGGCTGGGACAAAACTGGTCAAAACTTTAAAAAGCGCGAGAAATCAACGTTTCTAAAATTGATTTCTCGCGCTTTTTTTGATGTTAAATTGTTAAATTTTGCCTTAGTGCGGGCAGATAGTGTTGCATGATAAAAGATTCCGATAAATCGATGAAACATTCCGATAAAATTTGAAATTGTTCCGATAAATCGCGAAATTGTTCCGATAAAACACAAATTTATTCCGATAAATCTCTCATCCGCGCTTTGTCGCTGACGTTGCGCTCCGCTTCACTTTCGCTGCAGAAAACATTGAATATCAATCAAAATTTATTTCGATAAGTTGCGATCTTTGTCAGTCACAGCAGCTACTGCATCGTGAATGGTTGTTTCAAAATGATTGCTTTGTAATGAGGATACACCTTGAATAGTTGTTCCGCCTGGTGAACATACTTGATCTACTAGTGCCCATGGATGTTCCTGTGATTGTAAAATCATTTTTGCGCTGCCGAGTACTGCATTTGCTGCAATATCAAGAGCCATGTTTTTTGGCATCCCTTCACGTACAGCTGCACGTGCTAAAGCGTCAATATACATATAGGTAAACGCTGGTGAAGCACCACCAATCGTTGTAAATATAGAAAATAAGTGTTCAGGTATCTCGATAATTGTGCCAACTGTTTCAAATAGTGAAATGACAAACTGAAGCTGTGTTTCTGATACTTGCTCACTTGTTGTATAGCAGCTTGTGGAGGCACCGATTAGCGCATTGATATTTGGCATTACACGAATAATTGGGGTAACCTCAGATAAATAACCTTGTAAGTAGTTAATATTTTTACCTGCAGCAATGGAAACGATGACATGGTTGTCTTGTAAATGCTTTTTCACCTCTGGTAAAACGTCAGGCAACATTTGGGGTTTGACACCAAGGATAATGACGTCACAATTAGACATAATATCTTCAATAGAGCTTGCAGCTTGAATACCATAAGAGGTTGCTAATTTTGTTGTTTTTGCTTTGGTACGATTGAAGCCGTAAATAAAGGTGGAATCAAAATCTCCGCTTTTGCACATTCCTTTAATAATAGCTGTAGTCATATTCCCAAGGCCGATAAATCCGTATTTCACGTGGTAGACACTCCTTCATATTGTTAAAACATACACATTAGTATAGAGTAGATTGTTTTACTTGAATAGCAATATGCAAAGAATCAAGCTAATTAGGTTCAAATTCACATCAGTCGGTGGTATTATAGAAGATGTTGTGAATGAACGTGTATCTTTATTTTCATTCATTAGAAGACCAATTGGTGGGATGAATACGATTGATTCAGTGGATGTCCAAACGAAAGTGAAGTGACAGCAGCAAATACCACAAACCGTAATTGATTTTATTTATCCGAAAATAAAGAGATAAAGAAAATCATGTACTTTATGTGAACATAGGGACAGAATCTATCTAAAAGAGGTAAAATTATAATTTGATATGTTTAATGCAAATTTTGTCGCTTTCTATCGAGTAAAGCGTGTAGAAATTATGAGAGAAAAGGAATTAAGATGAATGGAACAAAATCTAAAAACGGAGCATAAACCACAATCTTCCGAGACATCATCAGGGAAGTCCTCACGCTCTACTATTTTAGCGCAGACAGTTAAAACAGGAATCATTAAATCAAATTTAATTCCTATGTGGGCTGGTTTAACGCTAGGTATGTACAAAAATAAAATGACTTTTGTAGAGAATATACCAGAAATTATTTTTGCTACGACTGGTTCTGCACTTGTTATTGGAGCTGCTGGAGCTTTTAATAATGTGTATGACCGAGACATTGACGCTCTTATGCCTCGTACGCAAAGTCGACCAACTGTAACAGGTGAAATGTCAGCGAAATCCACGTTGATTTTAGCTTTTGCCATGCTTATTATCGGGGTAACTTTGCTAGGATTTGCTTCACCACTAGCTGCAGCATTTGGCCTTTTAGGGGTGTTTTTATATGTAGTACCCTATACAATGTGGACAAAACGACGTACAATTTATAACACGGAAATAGGGAGTATCGGTGGAGCGATGCCAGCTTTAATTGGTTGGGCTGCTGTTTCTAATGATATTACACATCCTGCGATACTTGGTCTATTTTTGGTTTTGGTCATTTGGCAGATGCCTCACTTTTATGCCATTGCTATTCGTAAGCATGCTGACTATGAAGCGGCCAAAGTACCAATGCTACCAGTTGTAAAAGGGATGCGTCGTACTTATTATCAAACGAACTTTTATTTAATTTTATTAATATTATCAAGCTTCTTATTTGGTACTTTAAGTGTTGGCATTATGCTTGTTGCAATATTGTTAAGCATTGCATGGCTTGTTATGAGTATTTACGGCTATCATAGTAATAAAGATCAAACAAAGTGGGCAACAAAAATGTTTGTTTTCTCGCTTATCCATATGACAATTTTATTTTCAACGGTTATTATTTACTCTTTAGTAGGTGTTCTTTTTAAATTATATTAAAGCTTTCATCTTCATTCGGACGCAATTACGCTAAGGCGAAATTGATTTATCACGAAAAGCCAACAGGTTATTCTACACTTGTTGGCTTTTCCTTTTCCACAGAGATTATTTGACGACTTGGCCATTCTATTGCGTGTAACTGACCCCCAAAGACAGCCCCACCATCAATACCAATGATATTATTTTCACCAAAATAGACACTGTAATCTGTTAGATTTTGGTGAAGTTTGTAGGTAGGGGTATGACCAAAAATTACTGTTTTCTCTCCTTGATAACCTGCATGAAATTCTTCACGAATCCATAAAAATTGCATAGGATCTGTCTCTGCCATAGCTACTCCAGGTACGACTCCACCATGTACAAAAATGACATCCTCTAATTCGATGTAAATATCGAAGGTTTCGATAAGCTGTAAATGTTCTTCGAGCTTTGGTAAGGTCTGAATAAAGTTAGGTAATGTATTGTTTTCAATGGCATCCTTAAAATCGTCTAACTGATAGCCATAGCTTGCAAGTGTTGCATCACCGCCGCAAAGTCCTACCCAATGATTCCATGGCTTAGGATGGCCAGAGCGACAGGCTTTTAGCATGATAGCCTCGTGATTTCCTAGTAGCACACGTGCACCTTTTGCTTGTAATTCTCCTACTAAGTTTAAAACGCCACAAGATGCAGGGCCACGATCAATATAATCGCCAAGTAAAAATAGCTGATCTTGCATAGTATCGTAATTAGCTTTTAATAATAATTCTTCAAAAAGTTCTAATTCCCCATGTATATCACTAATTGCTAGTAATCGATCCATAAAGCGCATCCTTTCCAGTATTAGTGCAGTTTCTATTAAATATTAAATATAAAGAATAGTTCTACAAAATTCGACTAATCTAACTTTACATCAAAACATTGACTGTAAAGTTATGGCTCCATACCATTGGTGTCTAGTAATACTTTATCATATGACGAGGTGATTTCATTTCCTTATTCATTCGTCTATAGTGTTGGATAGCGAAGGGGAAGATTTATAGTAATTGGCGTGATGCTAATAGAAGCTGTAACAAATTTTTTAGGGAACCATATTAAAATCTGTTCTTGATGAAAAGGAAGGTTGGTATGAAAGCGCAATGAGCGACTATGAGGCTCAGACCACACTGTGTCCTCTCGTAGTGGAATAGTCCATATTTTGGTCTTAACTTATTTACATCATCGGAAGGTACGGGATTGTGGTACTACTCGCGCTTAATGTAGAGCCATTCCGTTTTTAAGCGCGAGTATAAAATTTAACTTCTTTCAGCAAATCCGGACGTAATTATGCCGAGCATAATGGATTTAGCCTGTAATATTTTCCCATTCTCGCTTCGCTATTGACTCGTCAAATGTTGATAGTAGTCGATAGTTGTGGGTATCTAAAATTCGAAAATGCTGACTAATGGCGTTTTGTTGTAGGCGATAACCATTGTACTCGCTAAGGTTTTTCCACCATATGTATCCACCCATCGTTTTTTCTTTAGGTTGTAATGTCCCGTTATTAGCGATTAAGTCAACAACCTCAAGTGGGTCACCACCAAGCTCATGCTGTAAAATTGAGCTTTCTCGGCATAATGCGCAAACCGCGACAGCTGTAGTCCAGCCTGTCTGAGTACGACCTTTTTCAATTTGAACAAGTGTTTTTTTAGAAAGTCCTAGTAACTCACTCATCTGATCCTGTGTTAAATCTTTTTCGGTACGGATTAATTTCAGTTTTTCTGAAATAAGTGTGATTAATTGTTCACGATTCATCCAAACACCCTTCCTTTCAGATAGTTAAGTACCATTATACATGAAAGTGGGCAGAGGTGTTTTCTGTTCACTAGTAATTGTAGTTAAACCGCGGATATTCAGAGGTTTTTTCGATGAATCGCGAGTATTTTGATTCGTTTTGCAACGTAAAAAAACAGACTGCCCAGCAATTTATTCATTGGACAGTCTGTAAAATATTTAAATCTCGTACTTTTTTGTGTCAGAAATAACGCGGAAATGGATACCTTTAATTTGAGCACTTACTTTATGACGTAGTGTATCAATATCTACGAGCTCGTCATTATCATTAACGCATCCTGCAATTTCTTGTAATAACATCGTAAATGCTTCTTTGAATAGTGAACGCATATTATCAAAATCTAAGCTACGGAAGCTTCCGTCAATATCAAATGCCTCCACAGAATTTAGTTGCTTTGAAGCGCCAGCAAAGCGATCATCGTACACTGTATAGTTTTCATCTGTTACAACGATAATATATAATACCTCGCCTGTAATCGTTTTTAATTCAATGTTAGTTTTGTGTTTTTTGACGTCAGTAATGATGTGAATACCGTCCGAATGATATAGCTTAAACAATTTCATATGTGATGCCCCCTGAAAATAGAATCATATTCATTCATTTATTATATACGTATATTCCTAATAATGGAATGAGACGAAAGTATCTGGAACAGTTAGAACAGCTCTATTTGCATGATAGTTGTAAAGGCGAAATTGTGAAAATCGTACCAGATGTATTATGCTTCTGTTACAATGGGCATAATTTCGCGAAGAGGCCGAACCTCGATGTAATGAATCTGATGGCCATGTTGCTCAAAGATGCTAAATATATATGGTGCTAACTCGATATTTCTAGTTGCTTTAATGCCGTTATTCAATGTTAAAAACCAACCGCCTAATGTTTCAACTTCTTCTGCATCAAGTGTTACGTTTAATAGATTTTCGACATCCTCAATGAGCATTTTTGCATTTAAAATATAGTGATTGTCGCTTACTTTTCGAATTTCTGCAATTTCATCATCATCAAATTCATCGCGAATTTCACCAACAATTTCTTCTAAAATATCCTCGACTGTAACAAGCCCTGATGTCCCGCCGTATTCATCCATTAAAATGGCCATATGAATTCGCTCTTTTTGCATACGCACAAGTAATTCTTGAATTGGAATTGTTTCAATTACTCGAATCACAGGATTAATGAAATCTTCAAGGACTAATGAATCGTCTGTTAGTTGCTCAAGCAAACCGTGTGTAAACAATTCCTTGGCATTGATGAAACCTAAAATATTATCACGATCTCCATCATAAACAGGATAACGAGTATATTTTTCATCCGCGATAAAATGAATGATATTTGTAAAAGTTTCATTTATTTCAATTCCAACAATCTCTGTTCGAGGGACCATAATTTCACGAGCAATACGTTCATCAAATTCGAAGACATTATTGACAAACTTTAGCTCTGTTTTATTGATTTCACCACTTTTAAAGCTTTCAGATAGCAGTAAGCGTAATTCTTCCTCTGTATGTGATAACTCATGCTCAGAAGCAGGCTTCATACCAAATATGCCAACTAATACGCGAGCTGAGCCGTTCAAGAACCAGATAAATGGATACATTACCTTATAGAACAACATAATAGGTTTGGCAAAACGGAGTGTAATCGTTTCAGCCTTTTGAATGGCAGCAGTCTTAGGTGCTAACTCACCGACTACAACGTGTAAAAATGTTGCAATGGCAAAAGCGCCACCAATTGTAAAAATCATCATATATTTATCTGGAATGCCGATTAAGTCGAAAAGAGGGTGTAGCATAAATTCAAATGTTTTTTCGCCGACCATCCCGATACCAAGTGCTGTCACAGTTATACCAAGCTGACAGGCAGATAAGTACTCGTCTAAATGGTTGACAACATGTTTAGCAGAAATAGCTCTTTTATTGCCCTCTGCAATCAATTGGTCAAGCCTTGAGGAACGCACTTTTACAATGGCAAACTCTGTTGCCACGAAAAAGCCAGTTAAAGCTAATAAAATAGTGAAAATCGATAAGTTAAGTATGGTCTCCAAATAGTCGTTCTGTATGAACAGAACGTCACCTCCTAATTATGAATAAGTAAAAGTAAAGATTGCATAAGTGCAATACTTTCGGGTGAAACATTTTTTTTAATCTTTTCAATATCTTTATAGTCTTGTTTGTTCATTTGTTCAAGTAAAAAAGTTACATCATGCTCTAGGTCTTGCATTTTTATACGTAATAGTTGTACATCGATTTCTTCGAACGGAGTGATGTTAAGTTCGTGTTGTATGTCTATGAGTGAAAGACCCTCCTGTTTGCGTTGCTCAATATAATGAAGTCGTTCAATCATTGCAGGGGAGTAGTAGCGATAATTTGATGCAGAACGTTCTGCTTCTAATAGACCTATGTTTGTATAGTAATCGATTGTTCTTTTTGTAATACTCGTTTTTTCTGCAAGCTCGCCAATTTTTAATTTCTCTGTCCCAATACAAACACCTCCAACCATCACGTGATACTTCGATTATAACGTGATGGTTTGGTCAGTTTCAAATAGAAGAGCCCTATATTTCTAAATTGTAAGATTTCTTCGGGGGGATGGACTTATTTACTAAAGAATTGCCACCGAGCGAGATTATTTTAGGTGAAGATGTTATATTTATATTTTGGGCATCAACCATACAATTTTCTATTCTGAGCTTATTAGCAGTCGTTATAGCGACGATCTTTTAGAAAATAGCTTAAAAAAGCAATCTCATATATTGAAATTTGCTACCAATAATTTATATAATGTCAATCGTTACAGTGTAAATAGGAGGTTATTATGAAGAAGGTATTCAAGCTTATCACTATATTGCTCGCGGCAGTACTTGTTTTTTTTCTTTGCCTACACTTACTTATCGTGTCTCAAGGCAAAGATACTGCGAAAGAAAATGCAGATTACCTCATTATTTTAGGTACTCGTTTATCGGGGGATCAACCGTCTAGTCTGCTGTTCGAGCGCATCAAGACCGCAGCTGCCTACTTAAAAGAAAATCCAAATACAATTGCAATCGCTTCAGGTGGCCAGGGGCAGGACGAAATTGTGTCTGAAGCTTCTGTAATTAAAGAATCATTAATACAATTAGGTATTGATGAACAACGAATCATCACCGAATCCAATTCTACTCGCACTCTTGAAAACTTTCAGTATTCAATGGATTACATAGACAAAGATTCCACAGTTGTAGTTGTAACAAACCGATTCCATCTATATCGAGCCGAATCCATTGCTGAAGATTTAGGACTTAATGTTACCGGCTTACCAGCTGCAACACCATCTGAATTTCGTATTAAGTACTACACCAGAGAATATTTAGCTATCGTGAAGTATTATTTAGAAAAAATACATATCCTCACCTAGCATCACAGAATAACAGTCTAGAAGGAGCTGCAACGAGACAATGACACTAACAATTAAACAAAAACAAACCATTCAATCGTATCTTCTAAAGGACTTTATTCATTTCGAGCACTCCTTTACAAAAACAGGAGTCCAGCCGAAGTAGTCATTTTTCCAAACAGATACAGCCAATTCGTAAACGTTGTGAACGATTGCTATACAGAAGATATTCCATTAACCGTCTTAGGGAACTGTTCTAACTGATAAACGGGGTACATTAGTTAATTTTTCGATTCACGAAATATCAAAAAAGGCAGATTTAATCTACACGTTTTGTAGATTACATCTGCCTTTTTTTGGCTCATCACCAAAAGTTGTAGAGGACATGTTTTAAATATATGCGTTATATATTAGTTGATTGGAGTGGAGGCTGGACGACTCCTTGGGCTCATCGATAGAGGAACGAAGGCTAAAAGCATCACATCCTGTGATAACGCCTTCGTGACCAACATCGTGTTGGCCCGAGACCCTGGAGCGAGCAACGCGAGTGAAGCGGCAAATGTTTTTTCTGCGCAAAAGCGAAGCGACAGCAACAAAGCGCCCAGTCGGAACGGAAATCAACCACACGTTATGGTGATCAGCCTAATTTGTGGAAAATAGCCTTGTTTCAAAGCTACGGAGTTTATTTTTGTAAATATGTATCATATAGGTGATAAAGTGCATCTTCACCAGTCATTTCTAAAATTGTTTCATCATTAAAAACAAGTGTTACATTTGTAGAAGCACTATCAATTTTATTGTCTGTTAAAGTGAATGTAACCCTTACTACACCTGTTTCTGCGAGTTGTTTTTTCATTGTATCATTCCACTTTTGTTCAGAAAATAGTGGTGCCTGCCATGTACCTCTCACATGAAGCTCATTTTTTTCTGCGTCATAATCCCAACGTATGTCACGTAAAATAGTTTTAAATAGGTCATTAACCGTAAAAGTTGTATCTTTATAGTTAATGTCAATTGCTCGTACAGCATGTACATCGCGACTAACTGCACTAGCCGCGGAGTTTGCTGCTGAAGTTATGCCTGATGCTGCATCTTTAATTTCAGATAGCCGATCTCCACAGCCAGCTAGCAACGCACAGAGGCATGCTATACTTGCTACTTTTGTCATCCATCTCACATGTAGTCCCTCCAGTTTTGCAAGTTGTTACTACTATATTAACGAAAAGAAAAATACGAAGAAAGGGCATGAAGGAGGCAGATTGTGACGGTTTTGCAACGATGCGCACGCCACTGAATGTTCAAGAAATTGAAATTTTAAGTATCTGAAAATTCAGCAAATTAATAAAGGAAAAGGAGCGGTTTGGATGAAGATTAATGATGAATTACTTGAGCGATTAGGGACTTATTTTGTTTACCATAGTGTTTATGAAAACTATGGCATTACCTTTGAAAATTTTGTTGAGCGTTGGTTGCGGGGGATACTTGAAGTATAAAGAGATAAAAAAAGAGTCGTGTTCAGCGCATGAACACGACTCTTTATAGTTACTTAAAATAGTTTGTGATAAATTGATTTGCCTCTTGCCAGTTATAAACTCGTACAACATTATCAGGAACAGCAAGACGGTTATACGGAGTGTCAAATAATACAACAGGTATTTTTAATTCCTCCGCAAGTATGACTGCATTATCATGCTTATCCTCAAAAAATGCCTCAACACCATGCTTTTTAGCTACAGAAACCTTATCGTGACTACCGATGAGCTCGATATGATCGTAAGGAATAGACTGCGCTTTAAACCAATTTAGCGTTACATCTGATACATTCTCGCCACGAGCAGAGATGTAATAAAGCTCGTAGTTATCTTTCCATGCATTTAAAATATCTTTTGCATCTTTAGCCGCTTCAGATACCTCGTACATATATGGCTCATTTTTTTTAAACCATGTATTAAATGCAATACGATCAACAGGGTGGGGGAATGCTGATAAAAAATCATATTCGCACACATCGTCAAGCGTAATATTTACATTGTATTGTTTATTGATATGTGGAATGAGTGTACTAGGACATGTCACGGTCCCATCAATATCAATCCCAAAACGGGGCTTTTTCATGCTAGCACCTCCTTAGGCGTTCGCTTTTTCTGCTTCTTCAGCCGCGCGTTTTTCTGCCATTTCAGCTGCTAATTTATCGATTTCTTTTTTCAGCTCTTCAACCATTGTTTCTTCAGGCACTTTACGAACTGTTTTGCCTTTCATAAATAGTAAACCTTCACCACGTGCACCAGCAATACCAATATCTGCTTCACGTGCCTCACCAGGGCCATTTACCGCACAACCAAGAACAGCTACTTTTAACGGTACACTAAGTTTAGAAATATATTCTTCTACTTCATTGGCGATTGAAATTAAATCAATTTCGATACGACCACATGTTGGGCATGAAATAAGTGTTGCCATATTAGAAGCAAGACCGAATGATTTTAATAGCTCACGTGCTACTTTAACTTCTTCTACTGGGTCAGCAGATAGAGAAATACGTAACGTATTACCAATACCTTTAGAAAGGATTGCACCAAGGCCAGCTGCTGATTTTACAGTACCAGCAAATAATGTACCTGATTCAGTAATCCCTAAGTGTAGAGGGTAATTAAAGGCTTTAGACGCTTTCTCGTACGCTTCAATCGCTAGATTTACGTCTGATGCCTTCATGGATACGATAATATCGTGGAAGTCCAAGTCTTCTAAAATTTTAATATGGTGAAGGGCAGATTCTACCATACCGTCTGCAGTAGGGTAACCATATTTTTCTAAAATATGACGCTCTAATGAACCAGCGTTTACCCCGATACGGATTGGAATACCTTTAGCCTTAGCAGCATTAACTACTGCTTCTACTTTTTCCTTACGCCCGATATTACCAGGGTTAATACGAACTTTATCGATACCATTTTCAATTGCTTTTAATGCTAATTTATAGTCAAAGTGGATATCAGCTACTAGTGGAATATTGATACGTTTTTTAATTTCCGCAATCGCATCTGCTGCACGTTCATCTGGTACTGCGACACGAACAATTTGACAGCCCGCTTCCTCAAGACGAAGAATTTCTGCTACTGTTGCTTCGACATCATGTGTTTTTGTTGTACACATACTTTGAATGAATAATTCATTACTACCACCAATTGTTAAGTTACCGACACGCACAGGACGTGTATTTGTACGGTGACAAATTTCACTCATTAACTTTCTCTCCTTTTCGGGCCATACTTTCGACCGTCACTGACATTTATTTTAGCAGTGTAAGAAAATAAGGACAAGGAAGAAACGCTAACTTTTCATTTTCCGCATTTGTTTTCAAATTCAAATGACAGAGGAAGCTTAATATTTTCACCTGAGACAAGTTCCTGTAATTGTAAGTGTGGATTTAATTCATAAAATAATTGTAAGCGTTCGGGAAAGGTCATAGGTACTTTTGCAGGATGTAGTGCAAACAAGCTATGAATGGTATCACCAGGAATAGTTTGTACAGTGATATAATTTGGCTCTCGCTGTTTTTCACAAAGAGCATTTTCTGTATCTTTCGGATAAAACGCAGTGAGATGTAATGACCCTTCTGTTAAATCTACTTTCACGACAAAAGCAAAAATAATGATGAGAGCTGTAAACACTAATGCACGCAAAAAATCCCCTCCTTTTCTACACTATATTTAGAAGAGAGGGGATTCATGCACATTATTTTGCAATTGGTTGTTTTGGATATTTTATGAAGGCAACAATTAATAGAGTTACCGTTAAAAGTAAAGAAAAAACAGAGATTATTGTACTGTTAATTGGTAAATAATCTGATAACATACTTAAAAGGACTGCCCAAGTCATAGCAAATGTTGTAGTACGCCAAATATGACGGTATTCACCACGACGCTTCATGACTTTTAAAATAAATAGACCTGCCAATGCATAGAGAGCAATTTGTACAAAAATAAGCATCGTTGTAAAAACAAAAAGCATGATGAATGTTGCTGGATACAATAACCATTTAATGTCTTCTATGTATTCAGTTATACCGTCTAAACTATTCATATCGAATGTATCAATAGACAAACCAGCCGTAAAGCGACCAAAAGAGAAAACTGTAACAACAGTAATTAGAAGAAAGGTATATTGAATAACTTTTCCGACAGGTAATAATCGATAGGCAGCGAGTTTTTTTGGATGAATTAGGCTATCGATAAATAATTGTGAGTGTTTCATAACATATCTCCTCCAATCGCTATTCTATCATGTTCAACTTTGACAAGATATGAAATAAGTAATAATAACTGAGAATACGATAATGAAATGTTAACTTTGTGTAAAAAAGTTAAAGGTTTTCTTTACTTTTTGTACACTATCATTTAAAGATTAGGAATAGAGTAGTAGAGACGTAAGAATTGGAGCGAATACAATTGACAATAGATTGGCAAAACATAATGTTTCAATTTTTAGGCGGTTTAGGAGTCTTTTTATTTTCTATTAAATTTATGGGGGATGGGCTCCAAAAGTCGGCAGATGATCGACTGCGTGAATGGTTAAATCGCTTTACAACAAACCCTTTAATGGGCGTATTAGTAGGCATAATTGTGACGATTTGTATACAGTCGAGCTCTGCAACGACAGTGATTACGGTTGGGCTAGTGAGCGCAGGCTTTTTAACACTGCGTCAAGCAATCGGTGTCATTATGGGAGCTAATATTGGTACGACAATAACCGCATTTATAATTGGTATTGATATCGGCATTTATTTTTATCCGTTACTAGCGCTTGGTGCTGGGTTGTTATTTTTCTTTAAGAAAGCCACATACCAACATATCGGGCAAATAGTATTTGGCTTTGGGGGATTATTTTTAGGGCTGGAGCTTATGAGTGCAAGCATGCAGTCGCTTCATCAATTAGCTGACTTTGAATCATTAACCCTTCATCTAAGTAATCAGCCTATTGTAGGGATTTTTCTAGGGACAGTATTTACATTGCTTGTTCAAAGCTCAACAGCGACTGTCGGGGTGCTACAGGGCCTATACGCTGAGCAATTAATTGGCTTAGATAGTGCATTACCTATTTTGTTTGGCGAAAATATAGGCACAACCATTACAGCAGTGTTAGCTTCGCTCGGTGCGTCTATATATGCTAAGCGTGCAGCAATGGCACATGTACTATTTAATGTAATAGGTACTATTATTTTCATGATATTCTTTACACCATTTATGCAATATGTTGAGTGGATTAGTGGGCTATTCCATTTAGAATCGAAAATGCAAATAGCGATAGCGCATGGCTCGTTTAATGTGATGAATATGCTGATTCAGCTACCTTTTATTGCAGGATTGACTGCACTTGTCACGAAACTAGTTCCTGGACATGATGGAAATATTGATGTGACAACGAAGCATTTAGATCCATCCTTCATTGATTCCTCTCCAGCGATAGCACTTGGTCAAGCAAAGGAGGAAGTGTTACGCATGGGTGAGCATGCACTCCGTGGTCTAGAAGAAACATTTTTATATATGAAAACAGGAGAAGCTACACACATTCCAACAGTGTTACAGTTAGAAGTAGCGCTCAATCATTTGGACGAGGAAATCACGGATTATTTAGTAATGGTGTCTAAGCAGCCACTTTCTCGTGCAGACTCAGTAAGACACCATACACTTTTAACAAATGTACGAGATATTGAACGTATAGGTGATCATTTTGAAAATATTTTAGAACTTTTACAGTATAAAGATCATCACGAGGTAAGTTTAAGTAAGTCAGCACGACAAGATTTAATAGGCATGTTTAGTTTAGCGATTGAAGCTGTTCGTAAGAGTATAGAGGCTTTAGATACGGCAAGTCTAAGCTTGGCACAGGAAGTAACCGAGCTCGAAAGCTTGATAGATGACATGGAAGATAAACTAAGACAAAAGCATATTGCTCGCTTAAATACAAATGAATGTAATGGAGCGGCAGGTATCGTCTATACGGATATCGTTAGCAATTTAGAGCGTATAGGTGATCATGCAGTGAATATAGCGGACTCCATATTAGGAATTCGACATTAAACGAATGAAACTTTTTATTTTGTAATTTCGTATTAAAGGCAATGCACGACAAAAGGAGAGAATTTTTATGGAAGTTGTTGGCTGGATTTTAGTGATTGCCTGCTTTATCGTTTCATTTGTTGGATTAGTGTACCCGATAATTCCAGGTATGTTATTTATACTCGGTGGTTTTATAGTATATGGGTTATTTTTCTCATTTGCAGAGTTAAGCTGGTGGTTCTGGGCGATTGAAATTTTATTTGTTGTTTTGTTATTTGGTGCTGATACTGTGGCAAATGCCTTTGGTATTAAAAAATTCGGTGGCTCGAATGCTGGTATGTGGGGCAGTACCATTGGTTTATTGATTGGCCCATTTGTCATTCCGGTTGCAGGGATTTTATTTGGCCCATTTTTAGGAGCGGTGATTGCAGAGTTACTCGTAGAGCGCCGTACATTAAAAGAGGCTGTGAAAAGTGGTGTTGGTTCTCTAGTTGGCTTTTTAACATCGACAATAGCGAAGGCTGTCATTCAAATCGTCATGATCATTGTGTTCTTTATAGCGATATGATTTTCTTCCCATGCAAGTTTAGTGATTTAACTTCTTTCAGTAATTATTTTCTGTAGCGAAAGAAAAGCGTCAGCTACAAGATGAATGCGGTATTAAGTCACTTTTCAGCGGGTGTCCAAACATCCGCTGAAAGAAGTTAAAGCTTCCGGACGCAATTATGCCGAGGCATAATTGATAAAAGAGGGTAGGATAGTAATCGTATTGGTTTTTCGGTCAAAAGGCTGAAATCTTCATTTAAAAGTATTTTTCGTTGAATGGTTTGACCAATTTTGATAATCTAAGAGTGTACTAATTATTTCTTTACTTTAGGGAGGAACTTAACAATGGCTTATGAATTACCACAATTAACTTACGCTTATGACGCATTAGAACCACATATCGATGCAAAAACAATGGAAATTCACCATTCAAAACACCACAATACTTATGTAACAAACTTAAATGCAGCAGTAGAAGGCACTGAATTTGCTGAAAAAGACATTAACGATCTTATCGCAAACCTTGATGCTCTTCCAGCTGACAAACAAACTGCTGTACGTAACAACGGTGGTGGACATGCTAACCATACATTA
Organism: Lysinibacillus sp. fls2-241-R2A-57; assembly: GCF_030209535.1. Classification (NCBI taxonomy): domain Bacteria; kingdom Bacillati; phylum Bacillota; class Bacilli; order Caryophanales; family Bacillaceae; genus Lysinibacillus; species Lysinibacillus sp. fls2-241-R2A-57. The sequence goes on along the minus strand of NZ_JARVRU010000039.1, from coordinate 18,427 downwards.
TTCTGGGAATTAATCGCTCCAGGCGGTTCAAATACTCCAGTTGGCGAAGTTGCAAAAGCAATCGATGCTAAATTCGGTTCTTTCGATGCTTTCAAAGAAGAATTTGCAAAAGCTGCTACAACTCGCTTCGGTTCAGGTTGGGCTTGGTTAATCGTTGATGGTGACTCAGTTGCTGTTACATCTACTCCAAACCAAGACTCTCCAGTTATGGAAGGTAAAACGCCAGTCCTAGGTTTAGACGTTTGGGAGCATGCTTACTACTTAAACTACCAAAACCGTCGTCCAGATTACATCGGTGCATTCTGGAACGTAGTAAACTGGGATGTAGTGGAAGCTAAATTCCAAGCTGCAAAATAATTATTGTTTAATAGAAGGCTATGTCAGGTGATGAATCACCCCGGCATAGCCTTTTTTATTGATTTTTTTAGGGGGAGTAGAAAAATCGATGGATAGAATCGTCAGAAGCAGAGCGAATATCCGTGCGAAGCAGGAGAATACCCGCGGAAGCAGAGCGATGGATAGCCCCACCGAAGCGACGGATAGAGCTAACGAAGTGACGGATAGAATCGTCAAAGCGACAGATAGAGCTGCCAGAGCGACGGATAGCCTCGCTGAAGTGACGGATAGAGCTGCCGAAGAGACGGATAAACTCCGAAGCGACGGATAGAGCTGCTCAAGCGACGGATAGAATTGCTGAATCGACGGATAGAGCTGCTCAAGCGACGGATAGACTCGCCGAAGCGACGGATAGAAATGCCGAAGCGACGGATAGCCTCTGAATCGACGGATAAAGCTGCCAAAGCGACGGATAGAATTGCTGAAGTGACGGATAGAGCTGCCAAAGCGACGGATAGAATTGCTGAAGAGACGGATAGAGCTGCCAAAGCGACGGATAGAAACGTCAAAGCTCGGATAGCCCTGCCGAAGAGACGGATAGAATTGCAGAAGCGACGGATGGACTCGCCGAAGAGACGGATAAAGTCCGAAGCGACGGATAGAGCTGCTCAAGCGACGGATAGAATTGCAGAAGAGACGGATAGCCTCGCCGAAGCGACGGATAGAAATGCCGAATCGACGGATAGCCTCTGAATCGACGGATAAAGCTGCCAAAGCGACGGAAAGCCGCCGAAGAGACGGATAGCTCCGCGGAAGCGACGGATAAACTCCGAAGAGACGGATAAACTCACCGAAGATACGGATAAACTCCGAATCGACGGATAGCCCCGCCAAAGTGACGGATAGAAACGTCAAAACAACGGATAGAATCCCAAAAACGACAGAGAAGCATCTTTTTTTCGAGCTCTTGCTAAAGGGCAGAAACTTTTTACTGCGAAGTGCCGTCAAATAAATGGTGTTTTCAATCATGAATTCGCAAGTGCATGCTTTCCTGTCGTACCTTCGAATGGTATACTAAGTATCGTGTATTTAAAATGTAATTAGATGAGGAGGGGAATACATATGCGCAAAGTACCTGGAAAAAATCGCGCGACGAGTGTTAAAGCAAAACATCACTCTAATTTAACATTTCGTATGAATGTCCTTTTCTTTGCAATATTTATCTTATTTTCGATGTTAATTTTCAGGCTTGGCTATATGCAAATCGTAAAAGGGGAAGATTATGTACGTGTTTTAGAGCGTACAGAAGAAGTACCTGTCAATACAAGTGTGCCAAGGGGAAGAATGTATGATCGTAACGGACGTATTTTAGTGGATAATCAACCAGAAAATGCGATTACATATACGAAAATGCAGTCAACAACAACGGAAGAAATGTTGAAAATAGCTGAAAAGCTGGCACAATTGATTGAACAGCCAACAGACCGTATCACTTTACGTGATAAACAGGATTTTTGGATTTTAAAAAATCATGACGCTGCCTATAAAAAGGTAACAGAGGCAGAGAAAAAGAAAATTGGAGCACAAGAAAATATTACGACAAGTCAAGCAAATGCAGAGATTGATAAGCTTGTACGTGAACGAATTACAAACGAAGAAATAAAGCAATTGACAGAGGCTGATTTAGAAGTATTAGCAATCTATCGAGAGATGGTATCAGGCTATAACTTATCACCGCAAATTATTAAGAGTGAAAATGTTTCTGCCGACGAATTTGCACGTGTTTCTGAGCGTTTAACTGAATTACCAGGTGTCAACACAACGACAGACTGGAAGCGTGTGAAATTATCATCACTTGGTATTTTAGGGCGCACAACCGTACCAACAAAAGGTATTCCAAAAGAAAACCTGAATTATTATTTAGCTCGTGATTATTCACGAAATGATCGTGTTGGTGAAAGTTATATTGAAGCGCAATATGAAGAATTACTACAAGGACAAAAAGCAGTTGTAAAAAATATTACGAATAAAAAAGGGCAAGTAGTTGACACCGTTACGACATATGAAGGTGAGCCTGGTAAAGATTTAGTCTTATCACTAGATAGTGAGTTACAGGCTGAAACAGAAAAAATTGTCGAGGAAGAATTGCTTAAATTAAAAGCACGTTCTGGCTCACAATTATTAGATCGTGCCTTTTTAGTAATGATGAACCCAAATACAGGTGATGTTTTAGCAAATGTTGGTAAGAAGATTGAAAAAAATCCTGAAACAGGGAAAAATGAAGTCGTTGATTTTTCGTATGGTACCTTTACTACAGCTTATGAGTCAGGTTCTGCAGTTAAAGCAGCAACATTACTAACTGGTTATCAATTAGGAGCCATAACACCAAACACTGTATTAGGAGATGAACCAATCAAGTTAGCGAGTACTGATTTTAAAAAATCAATTTTTAATCCGTCTGGCTATATTTCAATGGATGGTTTAAGAGCGCTAGAGCAATCTTCTAACGTTTATATGTTTAAAACAGCTTTACTTATTAATGGAACACCATATAGCTATGGGATGCCTCTACGTTTAAATGAAGATACATTCCCGAAAATGCGTAATTCTTATGCCCAATTTGGATTAGGTGTAAATACAGGGATTGATTTACCAAATGAATTTAGGGGTGTGCAAGGTCCATCTGGTCCAACAAACGGGGGGAAAGCACTCGACTTAGCGATTGGACAATATGATACGTACACACCATTACAATTAGTACAGTATATCTCGACAATCGCCAATGGTGGCTATCGCATTCAGCCACATGTTGTCAAAGAAGTACGTGAGCCATCAAAAGATGGGCAACAGTTAGGACAATTAGTAACTGAAATAGGACCAACTATTTTAAATCAAATTGATAATACACCAGAAGAAATTAACTATGTGAAACAAGGATTACGTCGAGTTTATACAGGTTCAAAAGGTACTGCACGCCATGAATTTGCAAATGCTCCATATACAGCGGCAGGGAAAACAGGGACAGCTGAGGTAGTGTATTTCGGACCGTTAAAAGAGTACTATGGTACGGAAGCACTTACTCTTACACATGTTGGTTTTGCTCCTTATGAAAATCCTGAAATTGCCTATGCTGTTGTCATTCCATGGGCAACAACAACGCGTGTGCATTTGACAAATAATAACGTTATTGCTAGACGTTCTGTCGATAAATATTTTGAGTTAAAAGCAAAATATGAAGCTGAGAAAGTGACAGAGAGTAATGTAAAACAACCAATTTTACCAGCAACCACAAAAGAAAAAATTGGTGAAGATGAGCAAAAATAAAAGAAACCGCTAGTGCATTCAAATGCCTAGCGGTTTTTTTACAGTTTCAGAGTATTACTCATGAATATCCACAAAACAAAAAACACGGTATGAAAAATCAATTTCATACCATGTTTTACTTATTTCTATATAAATAGAAGAATTATTATACTGATAATTGTTGAATAGCTAATTCAAATTGTTGCTTCGGTTTTTTTCCATAAAGCTCTATATTATTACAGAAATAAGACTCTACCATAAAATCAATGGCTTCCTGTAGAGTAAATTCTCGATGATCCATAACAAGTGTTAAATACGTTTTAAAGTAATCGGCATTTTGTACTTTTGCATGCTTAATCACAAAGTCTAACTCCTCTTAGAATATTTCCTGACACAATTGCTTATTATAGCATCTTTCCAATAGGAAGCAAATTTATCTTCATTTAGAATAAGACTCCCACCTCTGAGGATGGAGAGTTGAATGCGGATGTGATCCCTTTTCAGTTGATGTCTAAACACCTACTCCTCAAAAACGCCACGTCCTGTAGCAATTTATCTGTAGTGGCAGCAACAACAAATATTTTCTATAGCGAAAGCAAATGGGTTTCGTCTTTGAGAAAGCGAAGCGTCAGTTGCAATTGTAAATTCATCTTTACAATCGTTTACAAAGCATTACATTCCTTTACATCTCTTTTACGAACCGTTTATACGACTTCAACAATAAGTCATTATAGTAAAGAATGTAAGACAAATAACTATAAAAATGTTAGTGACGGAGGCAAATGAGATGAAAAAGTGGAAGTACTTAACGATGACTGCGGTAATGGGTTCAGCATTAATGCTTGGTGCATGTGGTAGCGACTCAGCGCAAAAGGGTAACAATGCAGAAACAAGCGCACCAGCGAGCTCAGGAAAAGATGCTGCTGACGAAAAACTGCAAGGGTCTGTAGCTGGAGATGGTTCATCAACAGTAGCACCAATTATTGAAGCAGTTGTTGAAGAGTATGCAGGGACTCAACCAGATGTCAAAGTATCGGTAGGTGTTTCTGGTACTGGTGGTGGTTTTGAAAAATTCATCGCAGGTGAGACAGACTTTTCTAATGCATCTCGTCCAGTAAAAGATGAAGAGAAAGCAAAACTAGACAAAGCAGGAATTGCTTTTACAGAGCTTCCTGTAGCATATGACGGTTTATCAGTAGTCGTGAATCCTGAAAACGATTGGGCGAAGGATTTAACAGTTGAACAATTAAAGAAAATTTGGGTTGAAGATGGTAAAGAGAAAAAATGGTCTGATATCGACCCATCTTGGCCAGATGAAAAAATCGTGTATTACTCACCAGGTACTGACTCAGGTACGTACGATTACTTTGATGAAGTGATTTTAGACGGTGCTGATCTAGCAAAAACAGCAACATTATCAGAGGATGATAATATGCTAGTTCAAGGTGTAGCGGGTGACAAAAACGCAATTGGCTTCTTCGGTTACGCTTACTACCTAGAAAATAAAGATAAGTTAAGTGTTGTAAAAGTAAATGGTGTTGAACCAACTAATGAAACAATCAAAGATGGTAAATATACGCCACTTTCACGCCCATTATTCACTTATGTAAAAAATAGTGCGATGAAAGATAACGCAGCAGCGTATGATTTCATCAAATTTACTCTAGAAAACGCGGGAGATATGGCAGAAGCAGTTGGCTATGTCCCTCTACCTGAAGATAAATACGCTGAAGCTTTAAAAACTTTAGAAGGCTTAAAATAAGAAGACATGCATAGAGGGAAAGAGATGTATGCTCTTTCCCTCACTTATTTGAAAGGAGTACCTAATGGTTTCTCAAAAAGAAAACAAGACAACATCTGTGCAGCAATTAATTGCAAATTCGCGCAATCATAAAACAAAGAAAATAGTGGAAAAAGCAATGCCAGCTCTATTATTTTCTGCAGCTCTTATCTCAATCTTGACGACATTTGGCATTGTTTTCACCCTTATTTTTGAAACGTTTGAATTTTTCAAACGTGTTTCGATTACGGATTTCCTCTTTGGTACAGAGTGGTTACCGTTTTCAGGGAATGAACCATTATTTGGGATTTTACCATTAATCGCAGGAACATTGAAAGTCACACTTATTGCTGTTGTCGTTGCGGTACCATTTGGGATTGCTTCAGCAATATATTTAAGTGAGTATGCAAGCGAAAAAGTAAGACGAATTGTTAAGCCTATTTTAGAGATATTAGCAGGTGTGCCAACAATCGTTTATGGCTTCTTTGCATTAACGTTTGTAACACCGATGTTACAGCAAATTATTCCAGAATTAAAACTTTTTAATGCACTTAGTCCAGGTATTGTTGTGGGTATTATGATTTTACCAATGATTACGTCACTTTCCGAGGATGCGATGTCATCTGTTCCAAATAGTATGCGTGAGGGAGCTCTAGCTCTTGGCGCAACAAAGTTTGAAGTTGCTGTAAAAGTAGTATTACCAGCCGCATTATCAGGCATTATCGCTTCAGTTGTTCTCGCTATTTCCCGGGCAATTGGAGAAACGATGATCGTATCACTGGCAGGTGGTGCTACACCTAAATTCGATTTAAATGTGACAGACTCGATTCAAACGATGACTGCGTATATCGTACAAGTTGCAACGGGCGATGCTGGTTATGGTACAACAATTTATTATTCTATTTATTCAGTTGGATTCACATTATTTATCTTTACTTTAGTGATGAATTTACTCGCTCATTATATTTCGAAACGCTTCAGGGAGGTTTACTAGCATGCGCTATATTGATGACACGGTCGTCATGAAACGAATGACAAAGCGTATTACTTTGAATAAAGTTTGGAAAGCTTTATTTTTCCTAGCAACGACATTTGCATTAGTGACACTAGCTATTTTGCTTTATCGCATTGTGACTCAAGGGGTCGACTATTTAACAATTGATTTTTTAACAAATTTTGCTTCACGTTTTGCAGATAAGGCGGGCATAAAGGCGGCTCTAGTAGGTTCACTTTGGTTGATGGCAGTTGTTGCTCCAGTGTCCATTATTTTAGGTGTAGGGACAGCCATTTATTTAGAGGAATATGCAAAGAAAAATAAACTAAATGACTTTATTCGTTTGAATATTTCTAACTTAGCAGGTGTACCTTCCATTGTTTTTGGTTTACTAGGTTTAACAATTTTCGTTCGAATGATGGGACTAGGAAAAAGTGTTTTAGCAGCTGGCTTAACAATGAGTCTATTAATTTTACCAGTTATTATTGTTGCGGCACAGGAAGCAATTCGTGCAGTACCGAATGATCAACGAGAAGCTTCTTATGGTATGGGCGCGACGAAATGGCAAACGATAGTGCGTGTTGTGCTACCAGCGGCCATTCCTGGAATTTTAACGGGAAGTATTTTAGCGTTGTCTCGTGCGATTGGTGAAACAGCACCACTTGTTGTTATTGGAATTCCTGTTATTTTACAATTTTTACCTAATGGTTTATTGAGTCAATTCACTGCTTTACCAATGCAAATATATGATTGGGCAAAACGCCCGCAAGAGGAATTTCAACATGTAGCGGCAGCCGGTATATTAGTACTTATGACAGTACTTTTACTGATGAACTCTATTGCCATCTTTATTCGAAATAAATTCCAAAAACGTTATTAATGAGGTGACCTTATGGTACTAGATTTTAAAGAGGAAAAATCAGTTGTCAAATCGATTCATACGGCTACAAAGCCTTCAATTGAAGTTGCTAAAAAAGTAGTCTACGATACACGTAATTTAAATTTATGGTACGGCGATCATCATGGTCTAAAAGATATCAATTTAAGTATCTATGAAAATGAAGTAACAGCTATAATTGGCCCTTCTGGCTGTGGTAAATCTACCTATTTAAAGACTTTAAATCGAATGGTGGAGCTTGTACCAAGTGTTCGAACATCAGGGGAAATAGTATATCGTGAGCGCAATATTTTAGATAAAAACTATACTGTTGAAGAATTACGCACTCGTGTAGGGATGGTATTCCAAAAGCCAAATCCATTCCCGAAGTCTATTTACGATAATATTGCTTATGGTCCACGTATCCATGGCATAAAAAATAAAAAGATTCTTGATGAGATTGTTGAAAAATCTTTACGTGGTGCAGCAATTTGGGATGAAGTAAAGGATCGCTTAAATCAAAATGCATATGGTTTATCAGGTGGTCAGCAACAACGTATTTGTATCGCGCGTTGTTTAGCGATTGAACCAGATGTTATTTTAATGGATGAGCCAACATCCGCACTTGATCCAATTTCTACATTAAAAGTTGAGGAACTTGTACAAGAGCTGAAAAAAGATTATTCCATTATTATCGTGACACATAATATGCAACAAGCAGCACGAATTTCCGATCGTACAGCATTTTTCCTAAGTGGAGAAGTTGTTGAATACGATAAAACAGACGTTATCTTCCAAACACCAGCAGATCAACGTACTGAAGATTATATTTCAGGTCGTTTCGGTTAAGGGGGAGCAGAAGATGGTCGTACGTGAACGTTTTGAGCAAGAATTAAAAGAAGTTCAAGCGCAATTTATCGAGATTGCTACTAGTAGTATCAATGCTCTTAAATTAGCATTTGAAGCATTAATAGAGCAGGATTTAGAGAAATCCTTAAAGATTCTTGAGGATGATTTAATCATTAATCGTTTGGAAGAACAAATCAATGATCATGTTATTCTAATGATTGCCAAGCAACAGCCTGTAGCTACAGATTTACGTCGTCTTATGGTGCTTGTCAAAGCGGCATCAGATATGGAACGAGTAGGGGACTATGCGGTTAATATTGCCAAAGAGACGATTCGTATTGGAAAAGAACCACTTGTCTTTCCTACAACAAATTTGCAAACGATGTGTAACAAGACTGTAGAAATGTTAGAAAGTATTATAAAAGCCTTTACGGATGAAGATACTGCTCGTGCCAAGGAAATTGCAGAATTAGATGATTACATCGATGATTTATATGGAGCGACGGTAACGCTATTGATGCGTGCGGGAGCTGAAAATCCAGCACATATTTCTCAAATCACACATTTAACATTTGTATGCCGATATTTAGAGCGCTCAGCTGACCATGCAACAAATATTGCTGAACACTTATTTTACTTAATAAAAGGCAAACATTATGAATTGAATAATTAGTAGGAGAAGAGCCGCTAACAAGCTCTTCTCCTTTTTACTGTCTATGATGTAAAGCTATATGATAACAGCAACATTGTTGAGCAAAATAGCGTCAAAATACTGCAAGCATAATTGTATTGTCAAAAAATTATTTTGGTTATACTATAGACATTATCCAAAAAAACATACTTTGGAGGTGCTGCTTCGTGAAAGACGCTGTACAATCACTTTTAGAGAAATTTGCTCTTACAATCACTTTAGAACAACGTGACTTTTTACGTTTTCTATATGATCACTTACATCTTGAAGAATTAAGTGACAAGGAACAACAAATTTTTATTGATTATTTTTACAAGAGTGAAACATTACGAAATATGGCAGCATTTTCACTTGAATTGGCAGACGTCATGCGCGAGATGTGTGAAAACATACCAGCTATTGAGCAAGCTGAACGATTGGCCAATGGAAAAGAGCAGTGTTTGTATTATGAGCGAAAGTGGCAAGTTGCTAGACGTCAAAAGCTAAAGCATCAAACAACCAAAAAAGGAAATATCCTATATGTCCCGTTTGATGCCTACAAAAAAGAACCAGGTCCAATCATTATTTGTCTTGAACAAACTACTGGTATGGCAGCATATTCAGAGCTTTGTAAAAGTATGATTTTACCGTTTTTTATGAATGCGCACCGTGAACGTCGAGATTTATATATCGTTCCATATGATTGTCAAATTCATGTACATTATCGATTTGAAAACGGTCATATAAATTTATGCGATTTTAAGGATTTTATCGAATATCAGGCAAAGGGAGAAGCTGCAATTTTGCCTGTGCTTCATTTTGTAAAGGGTTTGCTCCAAGAAAATCAACATTGTACAGAATCGGATATTATTATTTTTACTGAAGGTACGCCTATTGATGGGCAGCATCTTGTTGGAAAGAAAGCGAAAACCATACTTAATGAGATGAAGAGTAAGTATGGTGCTGAATTTTCCGTTATCGCCATGCAGGAACATAATTTTAATGAGCAGCAATTTTGGTTTGCCAACAAGGCTTTTTTTGCGGATGATGCTATTCAATAAAAAAGGAGCTGATCATCATCGTTGATCGGCTTCTTTTTGTGTAAATATACATAGTAGTTAGAGGAGAAAAATATGGATTCAATGAAATGGTTATTACCGAATATTACAGCCCCAACGTGGATGGACGTTATTATAGCCATCGTTATTTGCGTCGTAGGTTGGCTTTTTCAGCAACTTGTTATAAAGGGAATTATTAATCGTATTGTTACATTTTTAAGAAATCGTCAGCAAGACTTTCAGGCAACAGTGCTAGAACAATTCAATAAAGCGATTCGCTATGCATTTATGTCAGCTGTTATTGTACTCAGCTTAACTATATTATTGGAAGAAAATTTATTTACAAATGCAGTGACAAAGAATTTTGTATTGTCCATTATTGTGTTTTTTGCCTTTAAAGGTGTATATGATGTTTTACATTTTTATACGAAGCAGCCACTTCCATTGAATAGTGATGAAGAGCCGAATGTCCTGTTACCGTTTTTTCTTCGTATAGGAAAAGTACTAATTATGATAGCGGCGATGTTTACGATTGCTTCTTTCTGGAATTTTAATTTGAATGGCTTTTTAACAGGGATTGGTTTAACTGGTGTAGCGATTGCCTTTGGTATTCGAGATACTTTAGCCCATGTTTTTGGTGGTATGTCAGTCGCATTAGACAACCCGTTTAAAATTGGCGACTGGATAGCGACAGAAGATCAAAAAATAGATGGAACCATTGAAGATATTAATCTTCGAAGTACCTTAATTCAAACGGGTGATAAAGGGCTTGTTTATGTCCCGAACTCATATTTAGTCAATCGGCCAATCTATAATTTATCTAGACGAGAAAAACGAAAATGTGAACAATTTTTATATGTAGCTGCTGAAAATAAAGAAGAAAAATTACGAAATGCTTTAAGTGCTATCCAAAAGGAAATTTATTTGCATACAAATACAGAAAAAGAATTGATTCATGTATTTATAGATGAATTTTATCCTACTTCTTATCGCGTTCTTATACGTTTCTTTGTAGCGACAAATGATACGGCCGTGATGCTAAGTACGCGACAGGATATTTTATTTGCTATTCGACAAATAGTTGAGGAACAAAATATTGAGCTAGCTGACCCAGCAGAAGATGAATGGCTTCGTCAGAAAAAATAATTTGAATTGTTAGTTTCTTTGTTTTAAAATGATAAGGAGTAATCAGCTTTGATGAAGAGTAGTAGCTATTATTATTTGTTGTAGAGAGCTAGTGGCTGGTGGAAACTAGTACAAATGAATGGTGAATGGACTTCGGAGCTCTAATCCTGAATAAAGTATGGATTAGCGTTTGCCTACGTTATAGGGTATAGAGTAGGTCTTTTAACGCCTTGCGGACGCAATTATGCCCAGGCATAATTCGTTAAGACCAATGAAGGTGGCACCACGGCTTTTCCGTCCTTTTGTGATGGAAAAGCCTTTTTTAGTGTAGAAGAGCAGAGCATAGAAAAGGAGAGAAAGAATATGACAGTTGAGCTTAGAAAGTTTGCTATGAAGGTATTACAGGGTGATATGATGACACCGATTTCCGTTTATCAATCACTTGAAGGGAAGCGGAAAATGCTTTTCGAATCGTCCGCCAAACACGAAGAAAGTGGGCGTTACTCTTTTATCGCCGTTAATCCAGTTGCAGAATTAATTGGAGATAAGGATGGTTATTATTTTACCAAAGGCGGAGAAAGCGAAAAAGCGAGTGGAAATGTACTCACTAAATTAAAGCAGGTAATGCCATTCCATGAGGCACAATATCCTTTCGCCTTTTTTGGAGGAGCGATTGGTTTTTTTGGATATGAAACTGCATTTTATGCAGAGAAAATAGGAGAATTCTTGCAGGATGATTTAGAAATGCCAGATGTACATGTTTTTTTCTATGATACATTTATTGTTTTTGATCATTTAATGCAAGAAGTGACATTAGCGACAATTGATTTATTTCATGAAGGGCGCTCTCTTGAAGAGATGGGGTTGGCTATTTCTATGATGGAAGAGCAGCTTTATGCTGGGAAAACATTTGATACCATGACACTTGGAGAGCTTAATTTCAAGCCACTGATTGAAAAAGAAAATTTTGTAGCAATGGTTGAACGAGCTAAACAGTATATTTGTAAGGGTGATATTTTCCAAATTGTTTTATCACAACGTTTCACCTCACCATTTACAGGTAATCCTTTCGATTTATATCGTCAGTTGCGTACATCAAATCCGTCACCATATATGTTTTATATGGATTTTGGCCCGTATACCGTTTTAGGAACGTCTCCTGAAAGTCTCGTGAAGGTGAAGGAGAGAAAGGTAACGACAAATCCAATCGCAGGAACAAAACCTAGAGGCAAAACAGTGGAGCAGGATAAAACGATTGCGGAAGGCTTACTAAATGATGAAAAAGAAATTGCTGAACATCGTATGTTAGTGGATTTAGGTCGTAACGATCTTGGGCGAATTGCCAAAATTGGTACAGTGAAGCTTGTGAAATATATGAATATTGAGCGCTATAAACATGTTATGCATATTGTATCAGAGGTTATCGGCGAATTACGCGATGATGTACATGTTTTGGATGTTCTTCGAGTTTGCTTACCTGCTGGTACAGTATCAGGTGCGCCGAAAATTCGCGCTATGCAGCTAATTAATGAGTTAGAGCCCGTAAAACGTGGGGTCTATGCAGGCGCAGTTGGCTATATTTCCACTACCGGGGATATGGATTTAGCTCTAGCCATTCGCACAATGATCATTAAAGATGATCGTGCTCATGTGCAGGCAGGGGCTGGTATTGTGTACGATTCTGTGCCATTGTCTGAATACGAGGAAACACTCAATAAAGCTCGCGCGCTATTGGAGGTAAAAAAATGATTTTACTAATCGATAACTATGATTCATTCACATATAATTTATTTCAACAAATAAGTATGCTTGGAAAAGACGTAGAAGTAGTGCGTAATGACGAAATTACAATAGAAGAAATTAAGAAAATGCAACCAGAAGCTATTATTTTATCGCCTGGTCCAGGTACGCCAACTGATGCAGGGTTAACGGTGGATATTGTCAAAGAACTTTATACGAAATTTCCGATTTTGGGCATTTGTCTTGGACACCAATCGATCGGGCAGGCATTTGGAAGTAGCATCGTACAAGCCAAAAATATTATGCATGGAAAATTATCTGCGATTCAATACGAAAAAACAGGTTTATTTGCTCAGTTAGACGGTAAAATCGAAGTAATGCGCTATCATTCTCTCATCATTGAGCAAAGCACGTTACATGAGGATTTCACTATTTTAGCAACCTCCAGTGATGATGGTGAGATTATGGCAATTCAACATAAGGATTATCCACTTTTGGGGTTACAATTTCATCCAGAATCCATTGGGACGAAAGAGGGCGGTATAATGATGCAAACCTTCTTAGAACAAATTTCATAAACGAAACAAAATAGGCTGTCACCCAAAAATCAGCAGTTGTGATTTTTGGGTGACAGCCGTTTTTTTATGAAGAATAGAGCGTCAGCAACAAATGTTTTACCTGCGCGAAAGCGAAGCGTCAGCGACAAATGTTTTACCTGCGCGAAAGCGAAGCGTCAGCAACAAATGTTTTACCTGCGCGAAAGCGAAGCGTCAGCGACAAATGTTTTATCTGCGCGAAAGCGGAGTGGCAGCTGCAACAAAGCGAGTAGCCCGTAGCGGAAATCAGCCTCTTCGCATGGATAAAAATGGTTAATCAACACACCTGATTTAATCTTTCAATAAGGAATCATGTTATTTCTTTTTCCCTGTAATCAATTTTGCAATCTCCTCTAAAGGCATCGAGGAATTGATTTCATAGGAACCAATTTGTAAGCTTCGAGCGTATTTAGGGTTAGCAAGTAAAATTTCCATTTCAACACTATTGTCAATAATGCCACCATCTTCAAGCTTTTGCGCCACAATATATGGTGTAATACCACTGTAAATTTGAAGTGTCATAGTGGTAACATCAGCTGGGGCATCTGCCGATTCATGATTGTCTTTCGTTTTTGCTTCAGTCTTCTTAGGGCTTTCCTTTTGAGATTGCGTAACTTGTTTCTTTAGCAATGCAATTTCTTTATTTGCCTGTTCGAGCTTTTTTTGTAGCTCCTCTACATTATCCTCACTTGAGGAAGCTTTAGTTGGTAGACCAATATTGAGATCAAAACGAGTTGCTAAAGCTAGCATAGCTCCGACAAGAAAAAGTGCAATGCCAAATGCACGGATAGAGGATTTATTCATGTACTACCGACCTCCATTTGCAATCACTTGTCGCACTTGCTCTTCTGTTAAATTTGAGCGAATACTTATATCGGCTACAGAAAGACCTTGCTTATTTAATTCAAGCACCTGACTTACGATAATTTGATGAATAGGTTTTGTTTGTGGTAATCCTTGTCCAGCTTTTGATGCTTGAGCAGCTTGTTGAACAGCCTGCATCACTTGTTGAACCTTTGGATTTTGCATCTTATTTGGAGCTGAATTTGATTTAACCTGGAATTCAGGCTCTAATAATAGTTCTTCCTCAACAATTTTTAGACGACGTTTTAAATTATTTGTTTCTTGAAAAATAGAGATGGATAACTCTTCTACATCTTGTTCGACTTTTTTCGCGCTATTTTTGAAAAAGAACGACACGATGATTAGAAGAATTCCAACAATCATAAGTATTATGGATAAATCCAATAGTTTCACCTCATTAAGTTATGTAATTATAAGGTATTTTACCATATGCAAACTTAATATGAAATGAAGCTGGATTTTTTTTTAGTTTGTGTTATAATAGGTAAGTCGTATAAATCATGCTCAAAATTTAAATTCTTGATATAGAGTGGGAGGGTTAATGATGCGCGTAAACATTACTTTAGCTTGCACAGATTGCGGCGAACGTAACTACATTTCTAAAAAGAACAAGCGTAACAATCCAGAGCGTCTTGAACTTAAAAAATATTGCTCTCGCGAGAAGAAATACACTCTTCACCGTGAAACTAAGTAATTGCTCATTAAGCCAAAACCACAAGTGGTTTTGGCTTTCTACATTTTATCAATTACGCCAAGTCGAAATTGATTAGGAGGTAGCTTAGCATGGATAAAACAACTATACGGAATGAGGTAAGGGAAGTTCTTGCTAAAATGAGTGAAGAAGCTTACCATGATCGATCTGTTACTGTAGTGAAAAAAGTGCTACAGGAACCATATATAATAGAAGCAAATACAATTGGCATTACCATTTCCAATAAGCCAGAAGTCGACACAATTCATTTAATTGAAGAACTGTGGCAGCTTGGTAAAAAAGTCGCTATACCTAAATGCAACCCAAAAACAAGAGAAATGTCATTTTACGCCATTGAATCGTTTGACCAGCTTGAAACTGTTTATATGCATTTGCGTGAGCCAATTCCAGAAAAAAGTGAGTTTATTGACGCAAATGAAATGGATGTCATACTTGTTCCAGGTGTTGTTTTTGATATGTTTGGTTATCGAGTAGGCTATGGTGGTGGTTATTATGATCGCTATGTAATAAACTACAGAAAAGGTAAGCTCATATCGCTGTTATTTGATGAGCAGCTATATGAACAAGTACCTACAGATGTACACGATTGCCCAGTAGATATCATTGTGACACCTACAAAACGTATTGACTGTGTAACACAACGAGGAGCGAATTAAAATGGACAAGATGTTAGATATTTATGAATTATTAAAAACATATGGCACATTTATTTATACACGAGATCCTATTGGTGATTTGATGTTAATGGAGGATGAAATTCGTGAGTTATATAAAGCGAATGTCCTAGATATTAAAGATTACCAAATGGCATTATTACTAATTCGGCAAGAAACGACAAAACTTCGTATGAAAGAAAACAATCAATAATGTTTTAAATATAATTCAATTGGGGTATTGTAAAAATAATGTAACATGTATGTAATATTGTAAGAAACAGTGGTTTTCCACTGTTTTTATGATTTTGTGAAACTTTTTACAAACAAAGACGTATATATAAGTATCGAGCGCATAGACGAGCAATGTGAAAAGGTATCCCAAAATATATCTGTTGCGTAACTGTTAAAAAAAGATTAAGATATATTTTGTTTCAGTAACAATTATTAAAAATTATTATTTTTTCGTGTTAGAAAGTAGGGAGGATGTTAGGAATGAAATCAATAAAGTGGCCTAAACATTCATTTATGATACTAGCAATTGTAGCAACTTGGATAAAAACGGTCATTGTTTATCACACAAGCTTTGAGATGAAAATCGAAAATGCGATGCAACAATTTATTTTGTTTATTAATCCATTAAGTTTCTTGCTATTTGCTTATGGTTTAGCGTTATTCTTTAAATCTCCAAAAGGTAAAAATCGTTATATTATTACAGTCAGTGTTATTTTATCAATTGTCTTATACGGAAATGTTGCGTTCTATCGTTTCTACAACGACTTTATTACGCTACCGGTATTATTCCAAACAAGTAACTTTAGTGATTTAGGAACTTCTATATCGGCGATTGTAAACCCTTGGGATGTATTATATTTCATCGACGTATTTATTCTAATTTTAGCTAATAAATATGCGCCTATAATGAAAACAGCTGTGAAAGTCAATGTGGAATTCCGCCGCGCGTACTTCGTATTGGCGGTTGCTATGACTTTCTTAAACTTAGGATTAGCGGAAATAGAGCGTCCACAATTGTTAACACGTAGCTTTGACCGTGAATTACTTGTGAAAAACATTGGGACTTATAACTACCATTTGTATGACATCTATATTCAATCTAAATCTTCTGCTCAACGTGCATTAGCGGATGGCAGTGAATTAGTAGAAGTGAACAACTCTATTCGATCTAATCAAGCAGCGGTTAACCCTGAAATGTTTGGTAAATACAAAGATCGTAACTTAATTGTTGTTTCAATGGAGTCTTTACAAAACTTTGTAATTAATAACCAGATGGATGGTCATGAAATTACACCATTCTTAAACTCGTTAACAAAAGATAAAGATACGTTTTATTTCAGCAACTTCTATCACCAAACTGGATTAGGGAAAACTTCTGACTCAGAGTTTATTGTAGAAAACTCGTTGTTCGGTTTAGGCCGTGGTGCGGTATTCTTCACACACGGTGGAAATACGTATAACTCAATGGCTGAGCGCCTTGGAGAAAATGGTTACTTTACTAATGTCATGCACCCGAATAATAAATCATTCTGGAATCGTGACATGATGTATCAATCATTAAAAGTTGATAAATACTATGATGTAGATTCATATAAAGTTAACGAAGGCGAAGCTGTTAACTGGGGTATGAAAGATATTCCATTCTTAGAGCAATCTGCGGCATTAATGAAAGATATGCCACAGCCATTTTATTCTCGACTAATTACATTAACGAACCACTATCCATTTACGTTGGATCCAGAAGACGTAATGATTCCTGAATACACTTCAAACTCAGGTACATTAAACCGTTACTTCCAAACCGTTCGTTATATGGATGAAGCACTAAAAGACTTCTTCCAAAACTTAAAGGACCAAGGAGTTTATGATAACTCAATTATCGTAATGTATGGTGACCATTATGGTATTTCAGAAAACCACAACAAAGCGATGGCTCAATATTTAGGAAAAGAAAGCATTACACCATTTGATAATGCACTGCTACAAGAAGTACCTTTATTCATCCACATCCCAGGAGCTGGTGATGGTAAAGAAATGACAGAAGTGTCTGGACAAATGGATTTACGTCCAACAATTCTACACCTTCTTGGCATTGAAACTTCAAAAGATATGCAACTTGGTGCTGACTTATTCTCACCAGAGCATGAAGATTTCGTTATTTTCCGTGACGGTCGTTTTGTAACAGATAAATATGTTTATGCTGGTGAAGCTTGCTATGACAAAGCTACTGGTGAAGAAATTGATGGCAAGCCATGTCAGCCATACGCTGATCGGGCTACGACAGAACTAGAAAATTCTGATGCTATCATTAACGGCGATTTGCTTCGCTTCTATGATGAAAAGACAGGTAACTTGAAGCAAGAATCTGTCAAATAATCGAGTAGGAGGGAGTGATTAACTCCCGACCTCTCCAACCACCGTACGTACGGATCCGTATACGGCGGTTCAATTAAGATGAATAACGCAAGATTTCATAACGAGCTTGCAGACTTTTGAGCCCTTGGTTACTCCAATAAGAGTTATCAAGGGTTCTGTGTAATATTGGACTTTTCGAGATACGCCAGTAACTCTTGCGAGTATTACCCCATTCGTAAGCCTTCCAGTCTGGAACTCCTAAACGAATGAGGTTGCACACTTTCGTACGAGGCTTTTTCCAATTCTTCCATAAACACATGCGAAGTCTTCTTCTAATCCATCCATCCAGTGATTCAAATATTGATTTCGTATCCGCTAATGCAAAGTAGCCACACCACCCAATTAAATATTGATTCAATTGTTGAATTCGGTACTCCATTGGAAATGGCTTCTTTCTAGCTGTTAATTCCCGAATTTTGTTCTTCATTCGCTTTATGCTC
>NZ_JARVRU010000092.1:0-45940 GCF_030209535.1 Lysinibacillus sp. fls2-241-R2A-57 | reverse complement strand
ATTAAATCGAACTTTCAACTGCCTAATTTAAATAGTGGACTTTTTCAGTGCCCTCCCGTGTATGGTGGGTGTTTTTTGTGGTTGGGCAATTGCTTTAAATCGGGTGTAGGGGAGAACTGCTCGGGTGCGGGGAAACGCTCGGGTGCGAGGGGGAGTCGCTCGGGTATCGTGACGAATTGCTCAGGTTCAAGTGAAAACCGCTCGGGTATGCCGAAAAAGTGATCGTGTAACGCCCCAAATCGCTCGGGTATGCTAAAAAAGTGATCAGGTAGCACCTAAAACTGCTCGGGTAAGGAGAAAAAGTGATCAGGTAACGCCCCGAACCGCTCGGGTATGCCGAAAAAGTGATCGTGTAACGCCCCAAACCGCTCGGGTATACCGAAAAAGTGATCAGGTAACGCCCCGAATCGCTCGGGTAAGCCGAAAAAGTGATCGGGTAGCCCCTCGAACCGCTCGGGTATCATGAAGAATCGCGCAGGTCCGAGAAGAAACCCCCCTCAGCTCCAAGATCTACAAAAAACAACAGCTGATATGAGCGTATCAGCTGTTGTTTCGTAAGTGTAAGAGATTTAATTAAGGGTTCATCAAAAATATGATGAGGGGTGTCAATATTAGTACGTGTGGGGCACGTATATGACTATTACAGAATAGGCAAATGCTTATAGGTGGTTACATTTTTCACAAGTGTTGCTGTAGCATTCACTTTGTTCTTCAATTTTTTCACCGCATTCTGTGCATTGCTTTGCAGGTAGATTCTTGAAAAATTCAACTACGTTTTCTAACATTGTGGACTCCTCCTTTAAGTTCATCTGTACTATTACTGTTTTGATATTTTCTAGTGTATTATAACAGATGCTTTTCGTCAACACTAAATGCCTAATTTACGTTAAAATAAATATGGATATTTTGTGAAGGAGGAGACGTATTATGATATTCGTTGATAATAAAGGGATTCATGATCCACGCATTAATCTTGCCATTGAGGAGTATTTATTAAAAACGATGGATGTTGAGAAGGAGCCAGTGCTACTTTTTTACATTAATCAGCCTTCGATCATCATTGGTAAAAATCAAAATACTATCGAAGAGATTAATACAGATTATGTGGAGGATAATGGCATTATCGTTGTACGACGTCTTTCTGGTGGAGGCGCAGTGTATCATGATTTAGGGAACCTTAACTACAGTTTTATCACTAAAGACGATGGCGAAAGCTTTATGAATTATAAAAAGTTTACACAGCCTGTTGTTGAAGCACTTGCAAAAATGGGCGTTCATGCTGAGCTTTCAGGACGCAACGACATTTTAGCGGAAGGACGTAAAGTTTCTGGGAACGCACAGTTTTCGACAAAGGGTCGTATGTATAGCCACGGTACTTTAATGTTTGATACAGAAATTGATGCTGTTGTATCTGCTTTAAAGGTAAAGAAAGATAAAATTGAATCAAAGGGTATTAAATCAATTCGTTCGCGAGTGGCTAATATTTCTGAGTTCTTGAAGGAAAAGATGACGGTTGAAGAATTCCGCTTAGAAATTTTAAAATCGATTTTCGATGGTGAGGAAAATATTCGCTACTACGAGCTAACGGAAGAAGATTGGACAAATATACACAAGCTATCTGCTGAGCGTTATCAAACATGGGAGTGGAACTATGGCAAATCACCACGCTTCAATATTCAAAAAACGCATCGTTTCCCAACAGGAGGCATTGATATTCGCTTAGAAGTGAATCACGGAATTATTGAAGATGCGCATATTTTTGGTGATTTCTTTGGCGTGGGCGACATGGTAGATGTTGAACAACGATTAGTTGGGACAAACTATGATCGAACTGCAATCGCTGAGGCGTTAGCGGATATTGATATTCCAACATACTTTGGTGGAATTACGACAGAAGAGTTTCTACAATTAATTTATTAAGAGAATCTTGTGTTCAAAAGTAGAAGATTACTTTGTTAAAACGTGTGCTTTGAGTAAAGGTGATTGGAGTGGAGGCTAGGCGACTCCTTGGGGATCAGCGTCACAGATGAGACCCTGGAGCGAGCAGGCAGAGGAACGAAGGCTAAAAACATCACGTCCTGTGATAACGCCTTCGTGACCTACATCGTGTAGGCCCAAGCGGCTCATCGGACGCCCCAGGAAGCTCTGCTCTGTGCGAAAGCGAAGCGTCAGCAAATGTTTTATCTGTGCGAAAGCGAAGCGACAGCAACAACAAAGCGCCTAGCCGGAACGGAAATCACCCCTACGTTATGAGATGCCCCTTATTAAGGCAGAGGTATTTTGTAACAAATATCTTTAGCTAATGATTCGTGTTAACTTTTGCTACAAATGGTTCGCTGACAGTTATGTCAGTGGGCCTTTTTTGATACAATATAAGATAGAAAGGAGTGTTGGTATGGAGAAGCATCGAATATTTATTGTCGAAGATGATGTGAAGATTGCATCATTGCTCGCAGAAACGCTTAGAAAATATCAATACGAAGTTGAAACGATCCAAGAATTTGATCATCTTATTGATGAATTTACAGCATTTAATCCACATATGGTGTTGCTTGATATAAATTTACCTTCGTATGATGGCTATTATTGGTGTCGCCAACTACGTCAACATACAACTTGTCCTATTATTTTTATTTCGGCTCGATCTGGGGAAATGGATCAAATTTTCGCGCTTGAAAATGGGGGCGACGATTTTATTACGAAGCCATTTAATTATGAGATTGTACTGGCTAAAATCCGTAGTCACTTGCGTCGTACATATGGTGAATATGCAGCAAGACAAGAGGAACGGACAATTAAACAAGGACAGCTTATTCTTCATTTAGAAAGAATGGAGCTTCATAAAAATGATTTAGAGATTCCTCTTCAGAAAAAAGAATGTATCATTTTAGAACTATTAATGGGGAATGCGCCAAAAGTAGTGACGCGTGAGCAACTTTTAGAAGAGCTTTGGGACGATCAGGCATTTGTTGATGAAAATACATTGAACGTCAATATGACACGAGTACGTAAAAAGCTAGCGGATTATCATATTTCGTCATCAATTGAAACGGTACGCGGGGCAGGATATCGCTTTATATTAAGTGCAGGTGAGTTATAGTGGACTGGAAATTATTTTTACGTGATTACGCATCGTTCATCATTTTCCAGTTCTTTTTAGTCGGTTTCATCATGGTTCTATACTGGCTGGACGGCTTTCGAAATGTCGATACGGCTATTTATTCCTTCTGTATTAGTTTAGTGTTATTAGCCTCTTTTTTACTTATCCGCTATTTAATGCGCCAACGTTTTTTATTAAAAATATCGCACCTTCCTAAAAATATGGAGGATGTGTTACAAAAAAATGCTAAAACACCTGTGGCGATACAGTCCGAGAAATATATGCATGAACTATATCGACTATACCAGCATGAGCTGCATTCGTTATATGCAAGTCAAAAACGACATGATCAGTTTATGAATCAGTGGGTTCATCAAATGAAAACACCTATTTCCGTAATTGAGCTCTTATTACAGGATGAACGACCTCTTGATAAAAAGAATGTACAGGAGGAAATCGACCGCTTGCGTAGAGGCTTGGATATGGTGCTTGTAAATGCTCGATTAGAAAATTTTGAAGAGGATATGCAAGTAGAACAGGTTGCTTTAAAAACGATTGTTACTGCAACTGTTAATGAAAATAAACGTTTATTTATTACAAAGCGAGTTTTCCCGGAAATTCATATTGAGGATGACATAATTGTAGCGAGTGATTCAAAATGGCTTCGTTTTATTATCGGGCAATTCGTAACCAATGCGGTTAAATATACATTTGAAGCAAATAAAAAAATAGTGATTTCGGCCATTAAAAAGGATGACTGCGTACAGTTAGCCATTTGTGATGAAGGTATTGGAATTCCAGCTTCCGATCTATCCCGTGTCACTAAAGCCTTTTTTACTGGTGAGAATGGACGTAAAACCGGGGAATCCACAGGGATGGGCTTATATTTGGCTAAAGAAATCTGTGAAAAACTCGGTCATGAATTAAACATTACATCAGAGGTAGGAAAAGGAACTATTGTTACAGTGACATTTACGAAATAGGGGTGCAGAGATGGAAGAAGTACGCTTTGACGAGTGGGTTTTAAATATTGAAACTGAAAAAACAACGGCATTATACGAATCGCATAACGATGTTTGTGTGTGTTTATCCTGCCAAAATTTCCGTAAGGCTAGTCTTTTGCTTAATGGAGAAGTTATGCATTTTTCGAATAAGCTTGGGCTAGACTTACATAAACCAACTTTACTTAACGCTTTTCCTGTAGAAGGTGAACAAGTGATGTACAGTGGGCATTATACGATTTGTGGAGAAATAATCGAAGGTGAAATCGATGCCTGGGATGTAATTGTTGGAGAGCATTGCTTTAGTCTAGTGGAAGAGGATGGCAATGAGTCAGCCGTATTATTAACAGAGCCACATTTTCAAATTGGCTTTGAGGTAGTTTTGCAATGGCTTTTACCAGAATCCATGGAATTAATGAAGAAATAAGGTGAACAAGGTATGCCTATTTTACAAATAAAAGACGTGACGAAGGTCTATGAAGGCAAAGTAACTCATCGTGCCCTCAATCAACTAAGCTTTGATGTGGAGGAAGGTGAGTTTTTAGCAGTCATGGGTCCATCAGGAAGTGGAAAAACAACATTATTGAATATCATTTCTACGATTGATGAACCAACTAGTGGAGAAATCATTTTAGATGGCATGAATCCTCATATGCTGAATGCGACTGAGCTTGCCTATTTTAGAAGAAGACAACTTGGTTTCGTTTTTCAGGATTTTAATCTTTTGCATATGCTGACAGTGGAAGAGAATATTGTGCTGCCACTAACATTAGATCAACAGCCATTAGAAGTAATGGAAGAGCGTCTTGCAAGTATCGTGGAAAAACTTGATTTAACTTCTTTTTTGCATAAACGCCCAAATGAAATATCAGGTGGACAGGCACAAAGAACGGCAATTGGTCGAGCGCTTATTCATAATCCAAGTCTCATTTTAGCAGATGAGCCGACCGGCAATTTGGATTCGAATTCTTCGCGTGATGTACTTGAACTTTTAACGAAAATTAATCAAGATAAGCAAACGACGATTGTGATGGTAACACATGATCCAATTGCAGCTAGCTACTGTGATCGCGTGTTATTTATTAAAGATGGAGAATTTTTCAATGAAATTTACAAAGATGACCGTCGTCAAATGTTTTTCCAACGAATATTAAATGTTTTGAGCTTACTAGGAGGAGGACAAGTAGGTGACCTTTCGACAATTCGCTTACCGTAATGTCGTACGGAACAGCCGTATATACGGTGCCTTTTTCATGGCAAGCTTTTTTTCTGTGGCTGTGTTTTTTATCTATTCAATGCTCATGTTTCATCCGGATATTGAACGAGGGATTTTAGGAGAGACATCGTTAATTGGGATGGTCGGTGCGGAAATCGTACTCGTTCTTTTTACATTATTCTTTTTATATTATTCGATGAGTGCCTTTTTAGAGGCTAGATCACATGAGTTTGCGATTTTATTACATCTAGGAATGGAAAGACGCCAGATGAATAAGCTTGTCTTTTTGGAGACAATGATTATTGGATCGGGCTCTATTATTGTTGGAATTATATTTGGTTTCTCATTCTCGAAATTCTTTTTCATGATTGTCCGAGAAATTTTACATTTAGATAAATTGCCCATGTATGTTTCGTGGGAGCCATTTTTACTAACAATCGGTGTCTTTACAAGTGCTTTTGTAGTTATTTCCTTTATCAGTGTGTATTTTACACGTGAAAGAAAATTACGCGACCTTATTAAGGGAAGTGATTATTTAAATAGTGATTCAACTTATTCGAAAATCCGTGCAGTATATGGCATTGCCCTCATTTTATCAACATACGTACTAGCATTTATCGTGTCGAATACATCATTAATTGGATTAACATTATTAATCCCCCTGTCAGCAACCTTTGGAACATATTATTTTTTCAGTGATTCTGTACCTTGCTTTTTAGATAAAGCTCGGGGTAAACGAGAATATCATTGGCAACGCTATCGTCTCCTTTCGTTAGCTGAGCAAACACATATTATGAAGGATAATGTGAAAATGTTTTTTGTTGTAACGATGGTGTCAACAATGGCATTTTTATCGGTCGGTGTTTTAGCAACGATGTCTTCGTATACAACACAGTATGACCGTTTAAATCCTCTAGGGCTCGTTTATAAGGGAGATGTCGACAATCCGTATGAACGAAATCATATCGACTCTTTACGTATTCAATTAGAGGAGAAAGGTCTGTCCTACCATTTATCTCGCTTTGTTGTTGTAAAGCAAACGTCTTCTTTTACTCATAATGAGGTTGAAGTCTTTAGAGAATCGGATATGAATGTATTGCTGTCGTCCTTTAGTTATCCATTACTTGACTTGTCTGCCGGAGAAGCAGTGTTTATACCCTATTCAGAAGAATCCTTGAAAAAACTAAAAAATAAAGTTGTGCATACTGTGTTGGAGGAAAATTCTATTCCGTTAACTATTGATAGCGTATATCCTAAAATAGTATTCCCAGGCTCTATTGTTAGTGTCAATTCAATTGTGATAAGCGACGAGGATTTTGCAAGACTCATCAAGCCGCTTGCCAATAAAAATGTTTTGCAGCCAACCTATCATTTATTTACATTCTATATTCCTCAGTGGATGGAATCGAAAGATATCGGCCAGGACATAGACGAGTTAGCAGCATCTCAAGATATTAATAAGAAGGGTAAATTTAGCCCATTTTACTTTGAAAATGCAGGATTAAATTATTCTTATGTAATAGCTACTTACTCATTATTTACATTAGTTGGTGTCTTAGTAGCATCGGTATTTTTATTAGCAGCAGGTAGCTTCGTTTACTTTAAATTGCATGCCTCTCTTGAAAGAGAAAAGCGTAAATTCGATGTCTTAAAGCGAATGGGCTTAACAGATACGGAGCTCAAAAAGCTTGTGAATCGTCATTTATTCCCACAATTTTTCTTGCCGTGGGGTGTTGCAATGATGCATAGTGCTTTTGCTTTTCTTATGGTTCAAGGCATCTTAAAGGATATTGCTAATATTTCCATTGTAAAAGAAGTTTTCTTTGCTTTTGGTTTTTTTGTTTTAATACAAATAGTCTATTTTTACTTGATTCGTTGGCGATACATCTCGCATATTCGTTCGTGATAAAAACGCGCGAAAGAGAAAAAAATGAGTTATTTGACGTAATTTCTGACATGAAATAAAAAGTTTCGTTGTCTTTTAGATATATTTCTTATATAATATTACTGAATAACGATTCATTTTATCTTCGTTCAGTAGAAGACTCTCACCTCTTAGTTGGTGAGATGAATGCGGATGGGGGTTCCTTTTCGGAGGGTGTCCGAACAACTACTGAATGAAGATAAAGCCTCCGGCGAATGTCACGGATTTTCAAAGGAATGAATTGTGCGAGCACAATTCAAAATCCGGACTCAATTACGCCAAGGCGAAATTGATACGATAAAGGGGATGGTGTAATTGAATTTAGTTTCAAGTGTTCGTCAACAAGCAGTAGAGCAGCCAGATAAAATTGCGTATCATTTTATGGGGAAAGATACGACATTCGGTGAGTTTGAGCACACTGTTGGTCGCTTTGCTAAGGGGTTACAAGAATTAGGGGTTGAAAAAGGGGACCATGTGGCGTTTTTACTCGGCAATACACCACATTATTTAATTGCGTTATATGCAACAATGCGTATAGGGGCAACGGCAATTCCGATTAATCCAATTTATACGCCGGATGAAATTTCGTATATTTTGCATAATGGTGATGTAAAAGCTGTTATTGCACTTGATGCACTTCTTCCGTTAGTAGAAATGGGTGTACAAGCTTTTCCACAAATAAAAACATTTGTTGTTTGTGAAACAACAGCAGATGTTGCTGAAAAAGTAGCTACTTTATCCGAAGAGGCACAGGCAAAAACTCATTTATTTTTACAAGTTATAGCTAGTGCATCGGAATCTTTACAACCAATAGAAGTAGCAGACGATGATAATGCAATTATTTTATATACTTCAGGTACAACAGGTACTCCGAAGGGCGCAATGCTGACACATGGAAATGTCTATTCAAATGCACGAGATGTTGCGGATTATCTAGGCTATAAATCAGATGATCGTATTATTGCTACATTACCAGTTTTCCATGTATTTGCGTTAACTGTTGTCGTCAACGCACCTTTATTGAGTGGAGCAACAGTTTTACTTGTACCACGTTTTAGTCCAACTGAAGTTTTTAAAATAACGAAGGAACAAAAAGCAACAGTCTTTGCTGGTGTACCAACTATGTATAACTTCCTGTATCAATTACCAGAAGGCAACCCTGAAGATTTCTCAACAATACGCCTAGCGATTTCAGGTGGTGCGTCTTTACCGGTAGCACTATTACATAATTTCGAGAAGAAATTTAATGTGCGTGTTTCGGAAGGCTATGGCTTATCAGAAGCTTCACCGGTAACATGCTTTAATCCATTGGATCGTGATCGTAAAGCAGGTTCTATCGGTACATCCATTTCCAATGTTAAAAATAAGGTAGTGGATACTAACGGTCAAGAAGTGCCTGTTGGTGAAGTAGGAGAACTAATTGTTCAAGGACCTAACGTTATGAAGGGCTATTATAAATTGCCTGAAGAAACAGCGATGGTTTTACGCGATGGCTGGCTATATACAGGTGACTTAGCTAAAGTTGACGAAGAAGGGTATATTTTCATCGTTGACCGTAAAAAAGATATGATTATTGTAGGGGGATATAATGTATATCCAAGAGAGGTTGAAGAAGTACTCTTTGCTCATAATAATATCGTTGAAGCGGCAGTTGTAGGCTACCCAGATCCTAATTTAGGTGAGGCTGTTCATGCATATGTTGTCTTAAAAGACGTAGCGGCAACTTCAACAGACGACCTTCTTGCATACTGTGCAAAACATATGGTGAAATACAAGGTCCCTAAAGTAATTGAAATTATAGATGAATTACCGAAAAATACGACAGGGAAAATTTTACGTCGTTCATTAAAAGATAACAAAGTAGAGGCTAGAACATAACAGCCCAAAACTATAAAAAGCGCGAGAAATCAATTTTAGAAACGTTGATTTCTCGCGCTTTTCTGATGTGAAATTTTTTAACTTCTTTTGGTAAGTGTCTTTTGTAACGAAAGTGAAACGGCAGTTACAGAAGTCTCAAACCTCTATTCCTTGGGGATTAGCGTCACAGATGAGACCCTTCAGCGAGCTACGGAGTGAAGCGGCTCATCGGACGCCCCCAGGAAGCTTTGCTCTGTGAGAAAGCGAAGCGTCAGCAACAAATGTTTTCTGTAGCGAAAGCGAAGCGTCAGCTCCAAAGCGCCCAGTTGGAACGGAAATCAACTAATATATCTATATGTTTTTTATAGTTATGTTGATGCTTTTTAATATACGCATGCAGTTGATCTTCACTTAATCCAAAAGATTGACGAATGTTATTTAATTCTTTTGCGGTCTGCTTCAATTCTTTTGTATCATTAGATTTTTTCGCTTTTTGGTAGCAACGTAATTGTTTAAAGGTAGTGTTTTGATTCTTGCATGAAAGTATATTGTTTTACTGCATAAGACAAAGTCGTATTATAGAGTGTACGGGCAATTTCAAAACGTTTTAATAGGATATCCTTTTGCCATGTATCTATAAGTAACTTGAGTTCTATAATAAAACAATCTTTCTTCCATTTCGTCATTACCCGTCACTCCTTTATTTTAGGAATGAAGCTCAATTCTGTGATAAAATCAAACTTGTGAAAACTACATACTTTTTAAAGGCTTGTCATATAGTGAGGGAGTAGTAACACCACAGACGGTAAACAAGAGTGGAACCCTTTAGTGTCTAGCTACGTCAAAGCTTTTAGAAAATTTAATTGAAAGAGAGCATACAAAAAAATGATAGATATCATCAAGGAATTAATTAGTTTTATTATGCATATCGATGTGCATTTAGAAGAAATCATTCGTGATTTTGGTAATTGGAGTTATCTCATTTTATTTGCAATTGTTTTTGTTGAAACAGGTGTCGTAATTTTCCCGTTCCTTCCAGGTGATTCATTGCTTTTTGCAAGTGGTACATTTGCAGCAGCAATGGGTGCATTTGATATGTGGATCTTAATTCCAGTGTTTTTAGCAGCAGCAATTTTAGGGGATACGATGAACTATCATATTGGTCATAAAGTAGGGACATCTATTCCACCAAAGAGCTTCCTCGGTAGAGTTGTTAAAAAAGAACGTATGGAGGCTGCAGAAAAATTCTTTAATAAGCACGGTGGAAAAACAATTGTCATCGCGCGCTTTATGCCATTCATCCGTACATTCATACCATTTATTGCCGGAGCAAGTAAAATGAAGTATAGCTACTTCATCATGTATAACGTTGTAGGTGCAGTGTTATGGGTATGTAGCTGTACATTCCTAGGTTATTTCTTTGGTAATATTCCGATTATTAAAGATAACTTCTCAACGGTTCTTATCTTAATTATCTTTCTTTCAGTTGTACCAGCGGTTATTGGTGCTATTAAATCAAAAGCAAGTGGAAAATAAAAAGGACAGTCCAAATGTGATAAAAAATCACTTTGGACTGTCTTTATTTTTTTACTACCTTATAAATAGTACAAGACCTTGGGAATCTTCAAGAACCGTGCTACGTGGTATGTCGATAATTAAAACATTTGAATAGGAAAAGTTCATTGCGTAAGGTTCTTGTCTAGCTCATGATTAAGTCACAGATGAGACCCTGGAGCAAGCCAAGCGAGTGAAGCGGCTCATTGGACACCCACAGGAAGCTTTGTGCGAAAGCGAAGCGTCAGCTACAAAGCGCCCAATCGGAACAGAAATCAACCACACATTATGGTGATAATCCATTTTCTTGTAAAGGATGTTAGTTAATGCAAGGAGACTTTTAGACAATTACTTGAATGATAAGCAGATAGTAATTAAAAATGCTATAATATAAAATACTAGAAAATGGAGAAATGGGGGGCAGCGAAATGGAAGTATTTATTGGCAGACAGCCTATTTTTAATCTTCATGAACAAGTCGTTGCATATGAATTATTATATCGTAGCAAAAATGCGAATGCTTTTCCGATGGTCGATTCAGATGCTGCAACAATTGACGTAATAGTAAACTCATTTCTTTCAATTGGCATTGAAGAGGTAACAAAAGGTAAGCCTAGTTTTGTTAATTTTACAGAAAACTTGCTGATGAGTTCGATAAACGAGTCCTTAAATCCATCGCAAGTTGTTATTGAGATTTTAGAGGACGTTCCTCTTACACCTCAGTTAGTAGAGAGAGTCATTGAGTTGAAATCATTTGGGTTTAAAATCGCATTAGATGATTTTATTTTGGATGATGAGGTAAAAGTTTATGATGAGTTATTTGCTTATATCGATTATATAAAAGTTGATTTTTTATTGTCCCCATTACTGGAGCGAATGGAAATTGAAAATAAAGTGAAAGAAAATTTCCCTCACATAAAATTGCTCGCTGAAAAGGTCGAGACACGTAATCAATTTGAAGTTGCAAAGCATTCTGGCTATGAATTATTTCAAGGCTATTTTTTTGAACAGCCGCAAATAATTACAACAACCGATATACCAGCTAATACTATTCAATATTTATATATTATTACGCTATTAAAAGAAGAGGAACCTAATGTCCAGTTATTAACTGATAATATTGAACGTGATATTTCATTGACATATAAATTATTGCAAATGATTAATAATTCAGAGAAGCGTTATAAATCCAAGGTTCGTTCGATAAAACAAGCGATTGTATTACTCGGCGTTTCAGATTTACGAAAGTGGATTTATTTATTGGCGATGCGAGAAATTGATAAGAATGCTGATAATGATATTTTTAAAGAAGTCATGCGTACATCGTTATTTAGAGCAAAAGTTTGTGAGAAATTAGCCAAACTTTCCTATAAGAAGAACTTCTCTGAATATTTTTTAGTTGGAATGTTTTCACTGATAGATACTTTGCTGCAAAGACCGATGAATGTTATTTTACAGCAGCTACCTTTTTCAGAAGACATATCAGAAACGATTTTAGGTAATCAAACTGAAATGGCACCATATCTTGAATTCAGTATTGCGTTAAGCAAATTAGATTGGCCTACCTTAGAAAAATTAGCTTCTCAGCTCAACATCGATTTATCAAACATTGATCAGTTATACCATGAAGCTATGGAGTGGGCAGAAAAATCTTCTTTATAAAAACAAGAGCCAATCAACTAATCCACATGAATATCATCTATAACTTTCAATGATGAACTAGAGAATAGAAATAAGCTATCTAAAATTTGCTCTTTAAGGTAGCTTATTTTTTGTGTTTTTAAATTAATGGTCATAAGTGTAATACATAATGCAAATTATAAAAATACATGTTTCCTTCATCAAGTCGAAGTTCTCAATACATGAACTATTTGCTATAATCATTTCGTCTTGAAAAAATTCTGATAGTTGAAGTGGACGTGGAAGAAATGAATCTAACAAATGATGTAAGGGAAAGCGTTATAGAATATGTGTACGTCATTGTTGGTGCGGCGATTATTGCCATTGGCTTTAATGTATTTTTACTGCCAAATCAAGTGGCCTCTGGCGGTGTAAGCGGGATTAGTACAATTTTACACGGTTTATTTGGCTGGAATCCTGGTTATGTACAGTATGCATTTAATATTCCATTATTTATAGCAGGTGTATTATTTCTTGGAAAAAAGTTTGGAATAAAATCATTTGTTGGAACAGTGACATTACCGCTTATTGTTTTACTAACGAATAGTTGGGAGCCTTGGACTGATAATCCTTTACTTGGTGCACTTTTTGGGGGAATTGTTGTCGGTTTAGGAATAGGGCTTGTCTTTAAGGGGAATGCTTCTACTGGTGGCACTGATTTATTAGCGCAAATTATTACAAAGTATACCGGAATATCGCTTGGTACAAGTGTACTATTAATTGATGGGATTATCGCAATTAGTGCAGCAATTGTTTTTGACTTAGAGAAAGGTTTGTATGCCCTGATTGGACTTTATGTCACTACTAAAACCATCGATATTATTCAGCTAGGCTTTAGTCAATCAAAAATGGTTTATATAATTACGTTAAAGCAAGATGAGGTGCGTGATGCCATTTATGCTGAAATTAATCGTGGAGTAACAAAGTTGCCTGCAATCGGTGGCTATACAGGGGAAGCACGACCAGTACTTATGGTTGTTGTTTACCAAACAGAGTTCACAAAGCTGAAACAACTCATTAAAAGCGTTGACCCATCAGCGTTTGTCATTGTTTCTGATGCATATGAGGTGTTAGGGAAAGGTTTCAAACGTGCATAAATTTGGTATAATATTTTGGAAAGATTTTTATTAATTTAAGGAGGGGTACTAATGAAAAAAGTAATGTTAACATTAGTGTTCGGATCTGCAATCTTTTTAGCTGCTTGTGGCGGCGGAGAAAAAGCAACAAAAGAAAGTGCAAAAACAACTACTCCAGATGGAGAAGCAATCGCTATGAAATCTTGTATTACTTGCCACGGTGGTGAACTACAAGGTCAAGGGAATGCACCAGCAATTAAAGATGTAGGTTCTCGTTTATCAGAAAAAGAAATTTTAGATGTTATTAACAATGGTAAAGGTGCAATGCCTGCTGGTGTAGTTAAAGGTGCAGATGCAGAAGCAGTTGCCAAATGGTTAGCTACTCAAAAATAAAGCAATATAGAAACTAGCGGATTTGGAGAACCGCTAGTTTTTTATGTTTTGTGGAGTATTTTTCTGTCAGCGAATAGAGAGTAAATTCATTTCTTTTATACATAGACATGCTAAAATAAAGTGAAACTGCAATCAGTGGAGCTGATTGCTAGTTAAACCAATCGGGAGATCTACAGCGAATGGGGGCTACTAATATTGGTCGTAGTATTAACAAGAGACGTAATGGAGAAATTTAAGTTAGAACTATTAGCTGGTGAGGAAGGAATAGGAAGGACGATTGTCACTAGTGATATTTCAAGACCGGGGCTTGAGATGGCGGGGTATTTTACGCACTATCCTGCGAATCGAGTACAATTACTTGGGAAAACAGAACTTTCCTTTTTTGAAATGTTACCTGCTGATGTGAAACTGGAGCGTATGCGTTTACTGTGTTCGCAGGATACGCCTGCGATTATTATTTCTCGTGATTTAGAGGTACCTACGGAGCTTCTACAGGCGTCCAATGAAAAACATGTACCTGTCTTTAAAACACATATGACAACGACGAAGTTTTCGAGTAGGCTGACAAACTATTTAGAGGGTTGTTTTGCACCAATGACTGCTGCTCACGGAGTTTTAGTCGATGTGTACGGCATCGGTGTGCTAATTATCGGAAAAAGTGGTGTAGGGAAAAGTGAGACAGCACTTGAACTTGTTAAGAAGGGGCACCGCTTAGTGGCCGATGATTGTGTGGAAATTCGTCAAGAATCAGAGAATTT
The DNA here is from genome assembly GCF_030209535.1 of Lysinibacillus sp. fls2-241-R2A-57. Taxonomy (NCBI): domain Bacteria; kingdom Bacillati; phylum Bacillota; class Bacilli; order Caryophanales; family Bacillaceae; genus Lysinibacillus; species Lysinibacillus sp. fls2-241-R2A-57. The sequence continues at coordinate 31,382 of NZ_JARVRU010000092.1, read as the reverse complement.
TTTAATTGGTAGTCCACCACCTCTTTTAGAACATTTATTAGAAATTAGAGGGATTGGCATTATCGATATTATGACGCTTTTTGGTGCGAGTGCGGTGCGACCATACAAACGTATTACGTTAATTATTGAACTAGAAATTTGGGACCCGGAAAAGGTATACGATCGCTTAGGTCTAGAAGAAGAGAAAATGAAAATCATCGATACAGAACTGACGAAATTAACGATTCCTGTAAGACCTGGGCGCAATGTGTCTGTTATTATTGAAGTAGCTGCCATGAATTACCGTTTGAAAAAGATGGGGGTTAATGCGGCTGAGGAGTTTTCAAGGCGACTTGATGAAGTAATTTCTTCAACAGATGAGTTAGATGATTAATGGTTATCTTCATTCACTAAATGTTTAGTGTAGCGACAGTTATAGGAGACTCTCACCTCTGAAGATAGTGAGAGGAATGAGGATGTGATTCTTAATTACGCCAAAGAAATTAGGATACAATAACCTAAGTAATAGAAGGATAATGAGAGGAGCATAAGATGGATTTATTACTATTAGAAATTGATCCGATTGCGTTTCATTTAGGACCTATCGAAGTTCGTTGGTATGGGTTGCTAATCGTATCGGGTATTATTTTAGCTTATTTTGTAGGACAAAGAGAGGCTATGAAACGAGGCTTACCGGAGGAGTTTCTTGCGGATTTATTACTTTGGGCTGTTCCTATATCCATAGTATGCGCACGTATTTACTATGTATCGATGCGTTGGGATTATTATGGTCAAAACCCAGAGAAGATTATTGAGATTTGGAATGGTGGTATCGCTATTCACGGAGCTCTTATTGGGGCATTTGTGACAGCTTACATATTCACTCGTAGAAGAAATATAAGCTTTTTACGAGTAGCGGATATTGCGGCACCAAGTATTTTAATTGGACAAATAATTGGTCGATGGGGAAATTTTATGAACCAAGAGGCTTATGGTGGTCCAGTATCACGTGAATTTTTAGAAAATCTAAGGCTGCCTGATTGGATTATTAATCAAATGTATATTGAAGAATTAGGAACGTATGTACATCCTACATTCTTATATGAATCCTTATGGAATTTCGTTGGGCTAATCATTTTATTAGTATTACGCAAAGTAAATTTAAATCGTGGGGAAATTTTCTTCGGCTATATAATTTGGTATTCAATTGGTCGTTTCTATATAGAGGGCATGCGTACAGATAGCCTATATTTAGTAGGAGATTTACGCTCAGCACAGGTTGTTTCAATAATTGGTATTGTTGTAGGTCTTGTGGCAATTATTTACAGACGTATAACAGTAAAGCCACCAGTAAAGTATTTGGATGATAAATAGGGGGGCAAGGGCATGGCTGTAAAGGCATTACTATTTGACTTTGATGGTACATTACTCAATACAAATGATTTAATCATTCAAACATTTATGCATGTTTTAAACGAGCGATTTCCCGGGCAATATTCGCCAAAAGATTGCCTAAAATTCCTTGGGCCGTCCTTGAAACAGACAATGAGTGACATTGCTCCTGGTGAAGAGGATGCAATGATTGCTAAATACCGCAAATATAATGAATTACATCACGATGAGCTTGTCACTCAATATCCTGATGTTGTATCAACTTTAGAGCAATTAAAGGCTATGGGTATCAAGTTAGCGATTGTGTCTACAAAGCGTAATGGGATGATTGACCGTGGTCTATCTGTGCTAGGTGCAAGTCATTTATTTGACATCCGTATTGGCACGGATGATGTGAAAAATGTAAAGCCTGACCCAGAACCAGTTTTGCTTGCCCTTGAACGCCTTGGTGTAAACAAGGAAGAGGCCATGATGATTGGCGACAATTCACACGATATTGAAGCAGGACACAACGCTGGAATTAGAGCGGCTGGTGTCGCATGGGCTTTTAAAGGTGAGGAATACTTACAGCAGTTCAAGCCAGAATATATGTTGCATCATATGACGGATTTACTTGAAATTGTGAAAGAGGGGTAAGTAAATGGCACGTAAAACAGAACGCTACCGTGTCGAAGGAGCAAATTCGCTTTGGAATATTTATGATACGGTGTCCTTTTGGAAGGTGATGAAGTGTTTCGTTGTCATTCAAATTGGACGCTTCACACCATTTTTACGTGTGAAAAACTGGTTGTATCGAACTTTTTTAAAGATGGAAATTGGAGAAAAAACTTCATTAGCTCTTATGGTTATGCCAGATACAATGTTTCCAGAACGAATTCACATCGGTGACAATACGGTTATAGGTTTCAGTACAACTATTTTGGCGCATGAGTATTTAATAGAGGAGTATCGTCTGGGAGATGTTTATATTGGCAATGAAGTAATGGTTGGTGCCAATTCAACGATACTACCAGGTGTTACGATAGGTGACGGTGCGATTGTTTCAGCTGCAACCCTTGTCCATAAGGATGTGCCAGCTGGCTGTCTTGCAGGCGGTAATCCTATGCAAATTATTTATACAGCTGAACAAATGGCGGAGCGTAAACGCAATGAAGTAGTGGAATGGAGCACGCCAAAAAAATAATAATATCTACACTGTGCATGCTTTACTGTGCACAGTTTTTTGCTGTTGAAAAACTATTGTAACAACGAAATTAAATTTATAAAGGTTCTTGATTGGAGTGGAAGGCTACTCGACTCCCGTGGGAAAGCGAGACAGGCGAGACCCTGCACGGAGCGGAAGCGGAGGAAGCGGCTCGACGCTCGCCCACTGGAAGCCTTGCTTTGCGCGAAAGCGAAGCGTCAGCGACAAAGCGAGTAGCCTGGAACGGAAATCACTCGCCAAAAAATTCATATAGATTTCCTTGACGATTTTATTTTCAACACCTTAAACTGTGCAAGCCACACTACGCACAATTTTTTGTCTAAAGATTTACTTGTTTAAGGAGAAATAAGCTTACACAGTTGAATAAAGTTTCAATTTTTTTATTTTTACGTATAATTAACAGAATAATCAGTAATGAAATTATTCGATAATTCATAAGGAGTTGCATTGACGGAAAGGAAGAAATAAGTTAGAATTCTTTCATAATCTAATTCTCTAATACTCTAGTGAATTAAAGTGAAACGTGAGGAAGTGTCAAAATGTCGTCGATTAAAATGTTTGAGAAACCACTTGGAATGCGCGATACATTTCCGCAAATATACGAAAAGGTAGAGGCCGTAAGAAATACTGGGCGAGACTTTTTATGCAGTAGGGGCTTTGCATTTATTAAGACACCTGCAGTAGAGTATTTTGATACAGTCGGTAAAGCATCAGCAATAGCCGATGCGCATTTATTTAAGTTAGTAGATAGCCAAGGAAACACGTTAGTACTACGACCTGATATGACAACACCGATTGCTCGTGTTGCAACATCAAAATTATTAAAAGAGATGATTCCATTACGCCTTGCTTATTTTGCTAGTGTCTTTCGTGCACAAGAGGCAGAAGGTGGACGACCAGCAGAATTTGATCAGATGGGGATCGAGTTAATTGGAGACAATTCTGTGTTTGCTGATGCTGAAGTTATTGTTACGGCAATGGAGTTATTACAGCAATTTGGATTAGCGAAATTTAAAGTTACTATCGGCCATGCAGGGATATTAAATTGCATTTTACAAGATTATACAGAAAGCCTTGAACAACAAAATATACTTCGAACACTTCTAGTGCAGCGCAATTATGTAGGGTTTGAAGAAGCAGTGGAATCATTTGATTTACCTAAAACGAAATCTGATGCATTACTACAATTTATTGAAGAAGCTATGAATGTGAAAGAAATCCAAGATATTGAAAAATATGTGCGGAAAAATGACGCATTAGAATATATGCAACAGCTCGCTAAACTACTTGAAGTAGCAGATTTAGCGGATTATGTGGCCTTTGATTTTACACTTTCTAGTCATATGAGCTATTACACAGGCATGTTATTTGAAGTGTTTGCAACAGGCAGTGGCTTTCCATTAGGTAATGGTGGGCGTTATGACGGATTGCTTGAGGTGTTTGGCTCAAAAGTAGGCGCAACAGGATTTAGTATTCGTGTTGATCGCTTACTAGAAACACTTCATGGGCAATCTGATAAACGACAAGAGGCTACAGTGGTGCTATTTGAGGAACAACAATTTGAAGCGGCTCTTGCAAAGGTACAGACGCTTCGAGCTGCTGGTAAACAGGCTACCTTACAGTTAAGAAATAGCCTAGTTGATGAAGAAGCTTTTTTAGCACACTTTACAGAAGTAGTTGTTGTGGGACAGGAGGACGTTAGCGGTGAATGAATTAACGATTGCTATGCCAAAGGGACGTATTTTTGATGAGGCATACCAAATGCTATTAGAAGCTGGCTTTAATTTACCAGAAGAAGTCGAAATGTCCCGTAAATTAATGCTTGAAATTCCAGAAGAGAAAATTCGTTTTATACTAGCAAAGCCAATGGATGTTCCTGTTTATGTAGAGCACGGTGTAGCGGATATTGGGATCGCTGGGAAGGATGTTTTGTTAGAACAGCAACGACAAGTACATGAATTACTTGATTTAAAAATAAGTGCATGTTATATCGCATCAGCAGGTTTACCTAATACTACGATGAATGAAATCGCCCCAAGAATCGCAACAAAATATCCTAATATTGCAATGAAATATTATAAGGGCATTGGGGAGCAAGTTGAAATTATTGAGTTAAATGGATCAATTGAATTGGCGCCTATGATTGGCTTAGCAGATCGCATTGTCGATATTGTATCAACAGGACGGACGCTGAAGGAAAATGGTTTAGTGGAATATGAATTTATTACGGATGTGTCATCGAGGTTAATTGCTAATCCAGTAAGCTATCGTATGAAGGGAGAACGCATTATCGACCTTGTGAAACGTTTAAAGAAATGTGTTAAATAAATCATGCTCACTGTAGGAATAGCCGCAGGTGGAAGCTCATAGTCATCGATCATACATGATACCTAGAATTAAAGGAGATTTTCCTATGAAAATAACAAAGCTAGCAAAAGGTATTTCCTTAAAACGACCACTTGAAGGTGGCAATGAAGAACAATTAAAGGTTGTACGTCAAGTATTGGCAGATGTTCGTGCACAAGGTGATACAGCCATACGTTTGTATACAGAAAAATGGGATGGTTTTGCCCCTGATCATTTACGTGTAACGAAGGAAGAGATAGAAGAGGGCGCAAATAGTATTGATCAACAGCTTTATGCTGATTTAACAGAAGCTGCCCAAAATATTCGCTTTTATCATGAGCAGCAGAAGCGTTCAGGTTATCGCTTAGAGCTAGGTGATGGGTCGTGGCTTGGGCAACGAATTACTGCTCTTGATGCAGTAGGACTTTATGTTCCTGGCGGTACAGCAGCGTACCCTTCGTCAGTCTTGATGAACGTTATTCCTGCACAAGTTGCTGGTGTTAAACGCATTGTTATGACATCTCCAGCAGGTCGCGATGGAAAATTACCTCCAGGTGTACTTGCTGTGGCGCATATTTTAGGGGTAGAGGAAATATATAAAATCGGTGGAGCACAGGCGATTGCGGCTCTTGCATATGGCACGGAAACAATTACACCTGTTGATAAAATTACAGGTCCAGGAAATATTTTTGTAGCATTAGCCAAACGTGAGGTATTTGGTGAGGTAGCGATTGATATGATTGCAGGTCCAAGTGAAATTGCAGTGTTAGCAGACGACACGGCATTTGCTGATGAAATCGCTGCGGATCTTTTATCACAGGCTGAGCATGATAAATTGGCTTGTGCCATTTTGGTGACAACTTCTGAGCATATGGCTAAAAAAGTGGCTGATGAAGTGGAGAAGCAATTAACTACTTTACCGCGTGAAGAGGTAGCACGAGCATCTATTGAAAACTTTGGTGCCATTTATGTGGCTGAAACGATGGCAGATGCCATTGATGCCATTAATTCGCTAGCACCTGAGCATTTAGAAATTGTCACAAAAAATGCTGAGGCTGTAGCTGAACAGGTAAGGCATGCAGGAGGTATTTTCATCGGTCGTTATAGCTCTGAACCAGTAGGTGATTATTTTGCGGGGACAAATCATGTACTGCCAACGAATAGCACTGCACGCTTTGCAAGTGGTTTAAACGTCGATGATTTTGTGAAAAAATCGAGCGTTGTCTTTTATAGTGAAAAAACTTGGGCAGAGAATGCACCGAAAATTGCACGTCTAGCACGTATGGAAGGCTTAGAGGGCCATGCTCGTGCAGTCGAATCACGCGGATGGGAAAAGGAGTAGCACAATGACTGAAAAGAAACGATATGCAAAAGTTGAACGGACAACAAATGAAACTCAAATTTCAGTAGCAATCGATTTAGATGGTGAAGGAAAGGCTGATATTAAAACGGGTGTTGGCTTTATGGACCACATGCTAGACTTATTTATCAAACATGGGCTTTTTGATGGGACGATACAAGCAAATGGTGATACTTATATAGACGATCATCATACAACTGAAGACCTTGGAATTGTATTAGGTCAAGCAATTCGTGAAGCACTCGGTGATAAAAAAGGAATCAAGCGCTACGGTACAGCATTTGTGCCAATGGATGATGCACTTGCACAAGTAGTTGTAGATTGCTCAAATCGTCCGCATTTAGAATATCGTGTACCACAGTTGAAGGAGAAAGTTGGAAGTTTCGATACGGAATTAGTACATGAATTTTTGTGGAAATTTGCACTTGAGGCTCGGATGAATGTTCATGTCATTGTACCGTATGGACATAATACACATCATATTATTGAAGCTATTTTTAAGGCGTTAGCACGTGCCATTGACGCAGCAGTAGAAATTGATCCACGTGTTAAAGGTGTACCGTCGACTAAGGGGCTGTTAACGTGAAAATAGGTGTTATTGATTATGGTATGGGGAATTTATTTAGTGTCGAACAGGCATTAAAACGACTTGGCTGTGAAGTTGTTGTCACGGCTGACGAAAAAGTGCTAGATGCAACAGATGCACTGTTGCTCCCTGGTGTTGGGGCATTTCCCGACGCCATCAAACGTTTAGCTGAAACGAATTTAGATCGATATTTGCACAAGGTGAAAGCTGAAAATCGACCACTTCTCGGAATTTGCTTAGGAATGCAATTATTATTTGAGCAAAGTGAAGAGGTGTCACCGACGAAAGGTTTGGGCTTTTTTAAAGGAAGCATTAAACGATTTAGTGGAGACAACGGTGAGCGGAAGTACCGAGTACCACATATGGGATGGAATGAGCTTGTCGTGACAAAGCGGCCTTCATGGTTGAAGGGTGAAGTAGCGGCAAAGCATGTGTATTTTGTCCACTCATTTTATGCAACAGATATAGACGAAACAGAGCTTGTCGCTTATGCGGATTATCATGGCATTAAAGTTCCAGGCATTGTTGTAAATGGTTCTATTACTGGAATGCAGTTTCACCCTGAAAAATCAGGTGAACTAGGTGTCTATTTATTAGAACAATGGTTGAAGGGGGTGGCTTCATGTTAACAAAGCGCATTATTCCATGTCTTGATGTGAAAGAGGGGCGTGTTGTAAAAGGTGTACAGTTTGTGTCATTACGTGATGCGGGTGACCCAGTAGAGCTTGCCAAGTTTTATGATGAACAAGGGGCAGATGAACTTGTGTTTCTAGACATTTCGGCATCACATGAAGGTCGTGAAACAATGGTTGATGTAGTGCGACAAACTGCAGCTACATTAGCCATTCCGTTTACAGTAGGTGGTGGAATTCGGACTTTAGATGATATGAAACGCATTTTACGTGCAGGTGCCGATAAAGTATCAGTGAATACTTCTGCTTTAGAACGACCAGAGCTTATTAAAGAAGGTTCGGACTTTTTTGGCGCACAGTGTATTGTTGTAGCCATCGATGCACGCTATAGTGAAGAAGATGCTACCTGGATGGTTTATACGCATGGAGGCCGAAACAAAACAACATGGCAAGCAACAGAGTGGGCCAAGGAAGCGGTTCGTTTAGGGGCTGGTGAAATTTTATTAACGAGTATGAATCAGGACGGAGAGAAATCAGGTTTTGATTTAGCATTAACAAAAGCCGTGAGAGAGGCTGTGACAGTTCCTGTTATTGCAAGCGGCGGTGCAGGGAATGCCGACCATTTTTACGAGGTATTAGCTGAAGATGTCGATGCAGATGCAGCACTTGCCGCATCCATCTTCCATTATAAAGAAACAAGCGTAGCGCAAGTAAAAGAATACTTACGTGAAAAAGGAGTGGCAGTAAGATGATTGACAACATTAAATTTGATGATAAAGGTCTTGTCACTGCAGTAGTACAAGATGCTAATACAAAAGAAGTATTAACTGTAGCATATATGAATAAAGAATCATTGGAGAAAACGCTTGAATCAGGAGAAACATGGTTCTTCTCACGTTCACGTCAAGAGCTTTGGCATAAAGGAGCAACAAGTGGTCATACACAAAAAGTTGTGTCTATAAAAGCGGACTGTGATGGTGACGCATTAGTCGTGGAAGTAATTCCTGCTGGCCCAGCTTGCCATAATGGTACAATTTCTTGCTTTACGGAGATCATTCAGCAAAATGCCAAGGTCGGCTCTGTTGAGATTATTTCTAGACTTGTAAATGTCATTGAAAAGCGTGAGCAAGAAATGCCAGAAGGAGCGTATACTACATATTTATTCGATAAAGGAATCGATAAAATTTGTAAAAAAGTCGGCGAAGAAGCAACAGAGGTTGTTATCGGTGCAAAAAATCGTGATGCTGAAGAAGTGAAATGGGAGGCTGCCGATTTAATATATCACCTACTAGTGTTACTACAAGAACAAAAAGTAAGTGTTTATGATGTGCTACATGTGTTGGAAAAACGTCACGAAGAGAAATAACGGCATATTGCTTATTGTATGGTATAATAGAAGTTACTGTGTAAAGGAACGTGTGATACGTTCCTTATTTCTTGTTTCGGAGGAAATATTTTGGAAAAGAAACGTCAAAAAGAAAATCAATCGAATATAGTGTCGTTCATTCCCACAGGCGACTATTATTATAAAAAATCCATTCAAGCAATGAATAGCGGACAAATGAATAAGGCGTATAAATATTTACAGCGAGCAGTTGATTTAAGTCCTGATGATCCAATGATTTTATTGCAATTAGCGATTATAGAGTTAGAGGGTCAACGTTTTGAGGAATCGTATGATCTTCTTCATCGTGCCTATCAGATAGATCCAGATAATCCAGAAATTATTTTTTACATGGCAGAGGTATCTGGATGCGTTGGTATTATGCATGATGCTAAACGCTTTGCAGAGCAATATTTACAAATAGAGCCAGAGGGTGCTTATGCAGTTGAAGCGGCTGAAATATTAGAGTTTGTTGCCTTTGAGCAAGATGATTTTGAGGAGCTTGAAGGTTCTGGTGAAGATTTATATCGGCAGGAACAGGCGAGGCGCTGTATGGAAAAGGGCGATTTCCCAGAAGCTATTACTATTCTAGAAGACTTAATTGAAGATAGACCAGATTTTTGGTCGGCCTATAACAACTTAGCTCTTGCCTATTTTTATGTTGGTGAAGCAGAACAGGCGAAGGCTCTTCTAAACAAGGTACTACGTGAAAATAAAGGGAATTTACATGCACTTTGTAATTTAACTGTGATTGCGTATTATGAAAAAAATGAAGAGGATTTAAAGGGTCTTTTAGAAGTACTTATGAAAATTCAGCCATACACATGGGAACATCGTTATAAGCTGGGTGCAACATTAGCTCTTGTTGGACAGTATGATTTAGCATTTAAATGGTTGCGTAGCATGCAAAAACGTGGCTATGCGGGAGATGCTGGCTTTTACTTCTGGTTATCCCACGCAGCGTATTTTTCTGAACATGAAGAGATTTCAAAGAGTGCATGGGAACAGCTACTTGAGCTAGATCCAGAAAAAGAAGGCTTTGAACCTTGGCGCCAAGAGGAAAATGTATATGCGCTTGATGCATTAGAGCATGATTGTGATTATATTGTGGAAAAGCTGGAGAGCGATTATACAAGTGAACGCATATTTGGTTTATTTTTACTAAGCTGCACCGCGCATAAACAGGAAATTATTGCGCATCCCAAATGGATAGACGTTGAGCAATTTAATGCGTATGAAAAGCTATTCCTCGCTTATGCTTTAGGACATCAATTTGATATGAAAAACAAAGTAGAGGCTAGCTTTATACGAGCAGTAAGTGTACCAGAAATTTTACTAGAACAGTATGGTAAACTAACGACATTAATTGCACCAATGTTCCAAATGTGGTTTGTGCTTTGTGAGCAAGCATTGATTAACAATTATCGTTTCACAAATCCAGCGGCTATTGCAGGAGCAAATGACTATTTATTCCGCTCTTCGCGTAATCTCAAGGTGACAAAAAAAGAGATAGCTCAGCAATACGGAGTATCCGTGTCAACATTATCGAAGTATATTGATGAAATTTTAATGTTTTTACCAAGTACGAATAATTAGACTGTGAGCAACATAGTTGAATAACTTTTTACTTTCACATACGATGAACATACTGTAGTTATTATTAATGGAGTCTTGGCTGCGTCCGAGGCATTATCTTCATTGCACATATGGAATGAAGATAAAAAAGTATTTGTTTAGGGGGAAGTATTTATGTCAGAAGAAAAAATTTATGATGTTGTAATAATTGGTGCAGGTCCGGCTGGTATGACTGCGGCTGTTTATACATCACGTGCCAACCTTTCAACTTTAATGATTGAACGTGGGATCCCTGGCGGACAAATGGCAAATACAGAAGAAGTAGAAAACTATCCTGGATTTGATACAATTTTAGGGCCTGAGCTATCGACAAAAATGTTCGACCATGCTAAAAAATTTGGTGCAGAATATGCGTATGGCGATGTAACTGAAATTATTGATGGTGAGGAATATAAAACAATAAAATCAGGTGCTAAAGAATATAAAACACGAGCAATTATTCTTTCTACAGGTGCGGAATATAAAAAAATGGGTGTGCCTGGCGAGAAAGAACTTGGAGGTCGTGGTGTCAGCTATTGTGCAGTATGTGATGGTGCATTCTTCAAGCAAAAAAATCTTGTTGTCGTAGGTGGCGGAGATTCTGCTGTTGAAGAAGGTGTTTACTTAACTCGCTTTGCTGATAAAGTAACAATCGTGCACCGTCGTGATAAATTACGTGCACAAAAAATTCTTCAAGATCGTGCCTTTGCTAACGAAAAAATTGATTTCATTTGGAATGCAACTGTTAAAGAAATTAATGAGGCAGATGGTAAAGTTGGAAGTGTAACATTACAATCAACTGTAGATGGTACAGAATCTGATTTTGCTGCTGATGGCGTATTTGTTTACATTGGTATGCTACCTTTAACTAAACCATTTGAGTCTTTAGGGATTTTAAATGAAGCTGGTTATATTGTGACAAATGAAAATATGGAAACAACGATACCAGGAATCTTCGCAGCAGGAGATGTACGTGAAAAATCACTACGTCAAATCGTTACAGCGACAGGTGACGGAAGTATTGCAGCACAAGCAGTACAACATTATGTGGAAGAATTATTAGAAAAAATTAATGCTTAAAGTGAATCAAGAGATTGGCTCATCACCAGAAGTTGTGGATGACATTTCGCCCAGTCGGAACGGAAATCCCCCACATTATGGGTATGATCCTCTTGATTTAATTTTAAGGAAAAAAATACAATTTTAATACGGTCTTAATATAGTTGTAACTTGAATGACATATAAAAGGTGTAATATATAAAGTGTAATTAGCAATCCCCCTTTTATTTTGTTGAGTAGGTTGTTTCCGCCTAAATAGGTGGAGCAACCTATTTTTGTTGTTAAAGAAACTATAAATTTTCAGGCGTGTTGATTAGGGAAAAATAGGTTTAATATTGTACGATAAATGGATTTTTTTGTTACTATTTTTCTGATATATTTCCATTTTAACTGATTGTAGCGTAGGGCTACTCGACTCCCGCGGGAAAGCGAGACAGACGAGACCCTGCACGGAGCGAATGTTTTCTGTGCGAAAGCGAAGCGACAGCAACGAAGCGGAGGAAGCGGCTCGGCGCTCGCCCGCAGGAAGCCTTGCTCTGCGCGAAAGCGAAGCGTCAGCGACAAAGCGAGTAGCCCGTAGCGGAAATCAGCCTCTTTGAATGTATAAAAATGGTTAATTAACACATCTGATAAATTTTTAATTATGGATAACCAGTCATTCTCGGGCTAAAGTGGTGGACCGTTTACTTTTATTTCGAGCTCTCCAGCGCTCGCTTAGCGCATTTGATCTGTGCATAAAATTTTTGATTTTTTATTGCGTTGTTTCATATGTTTAAGTAGTAGTTAAAAACATGGTTCCTGTAAGTATTAGTGAAGTTAAAATTGCAATGCTCCTAAAATTCTGAATTGAGGACAAACCTTGTTTGGTCTTGGTATAATAAAAGGTAGAATGCAAAAGTGATTAGAGGTGTGCCTATGCAAAGAATTGCAAATTTAATAGCCGTGAAAGACGGTCAAGTATTATTACTTCAGAAGCCAAGACGTGGCTGGTACGTAGCTCCTGGCGGTAAAATGGAGAGCGGTGAGTCAATTTATGAGGCTGCTGTACGTGAGTTTCAAGAAGAAACAAATGTCACACCATTAAATGCTCATTTAAAGGGTGTTTATACGATGATTATTAAAGAAAATAATGAGGTAGTTGACGAATGGATGCTTTATACATTTGTTGCAAAGGATATAGAAGGTGTACCGTTTGAAGAAACTAGAGAAGGCAAACTTGCATGGCACCCAGTAGAGGATTTGAAACATTTGCCAATGGCTGAAGGTGATCGAACAAATTTACAATTTGCTATCTCACAATCAGGCATTCAGTACGGTACGTTTGAATATACGACGGATTTTGAATTACTTCATGAGAAAATACAAATATCAATAGAACAATAAAGGAGCTGCATGATAGTGGTGGTTGAAGGCCAAAAAAATACACATGAATTGGTTATTATTACAGGGATGTCTGGAGCTGGGAAAACAGTAGCTATTCAAAGCTTTGAGGATTTAGGGTATTACTGTATTGATAATTTACCACCAGCGTTGCTCACGACATTTTTAACCTTACTCAGGGATTCGGGTAAAAATATTTCACGTATTGCAGCTGTCATGGATATGCGTGGTGGCGACTTTTTTGATTCTCTTATTGGAGCCCTCGACCATATACTTAAAGAAGGCGATACTGTTGCACGAATTTTATTTTTAGATGCAGATGATGCAACTTTAGTTAGACGCTATAAGGAAACAAGACGTGCACATCCATTAGCTGTAAATGGGTTACCGTTAGATGGTATTAAACAGGAACGAAAGCTCTTATCGGAAGTGAAGGGTCGAGCTAAATTTGTCTATAATACATCTAATATGAAGCCCAAAGAGCTACGCGAAAAAATCGTTAAAGAATTTGCCAGTGATGCTGATAATACTTTCTCAGTCAATATCATGTCTTTTGGATTTAAGCATGGTATGCCGATAGATGCAGACTTAGTGTTTGACGTTCGTTTTTTAAAAAATCCATATTATGTAGAAGAGTTACGACATAAAACGGGTTTACAAACTGAGGTATCTTCTTATGTTTTGGCACTTGAAGATACGCAAACACTCATTCAAAAACTAACGGATTTGTTTGAATTTATGATTCCTCTCTATAGACAAGAGGGCAAATCACAACTTGTTATTGCTTTTGGTTGTACTGGAGGACAGCATCGTTCAGTGACATTAACAGAATATTTCGGGGCATATTTAGCTAGTAAGGAAAATACTGTTATCACGCATCGTGACATCAATCGTAGAAAGGATTGAGTGAATGGGAAAGAAGCGAACAAAGCTTGTTGTAATAGGTGGTGGTACAGGGCTTTCTACTTTATTACGAGGGCTCAAGCACCACCCATTTGAAATTACTGCAATTGTGACAGTAGCTGATGACGGTGGTTCTTCAGGACGCTTACGGGATGACTATGATATCCCACCACCTGGTGATGTTCGTAATGTTATCGCAGCTTTATCGGATGTTGAACCGCTTGTAGAGCAAATGTTTCAATATCGATTTTCAGCATCAGAAGATTTAAGTGGGCATTCATTAGGTAATTTAATGCTGACTGCTTTAACAGACATTACTGGGGATTTTAACCATGCTATTAGTGAAATGGGAAAGGTTTTAAAGGTCCATGGTCGCGTTATACCAGCAGCTAATAAAAAGATAAATTTACATGCAGAGCTTGAGGACGGTTCAGTAATTGAAGGTGAATCTAAAATTCCGATGGCTACAAAACGAGTTAGTCGTGTTTTTTTAGTACCTGAAAACGTGAAACCGTTACCAGAGGCTATTCGAGCAATCTATCGTGCTGACTATATTTTAATTGGTCCGGGAAGTTTATATACAAGTATTATTCCAAACCTTCTTGTAAAAGGAATTGGGGAGGCTGTTGTAAAAGCTAAGGGAAGAAAAATATACGTTTGTAATTTAATGACTCAAAAAGGTGAAACTATTTCCTATACAGCAGGTGACCATGTTAAAGCTTTATACAAGCATGTTGGAGATTCCTTTATAGATTCTATTTTGGTGAATGATGTAAAACTACCTCATCCTGTAAAAGAGCTTTATAAGGAAGAATGTGCGGAGCCAGTGACATTTGACGTTGCAAAGCTTGAAAGTATGGGATTAGAGGTTATTAAACGAGATATTGCTACGATTCGTTCAGACGGAACGGTTCGTCATAATGCAGCAAACGTTGCAAAATGGCTTGTAGATTACGCAAATATCTATAAGCAAACAGAAAGTGAACCAATAATAGAATCATAAAGCGCTATTTGTATATGATAAGATGGACATATACATAGAACTAAAGGTTGAAAGGAGGGCGTGATATGTCTTTTGCTTCTGAAACCAAAAAGGAATTAACCCAAATAGAAGCGGACAATCATTGTATGAAAGCAGAAGTATCTGCCCTAATTCGTATGAATGGTTCATTATCCTTTGCTAATAAACAGTTAAGCTTAGACGTACAAACTGAAAACGCTGCAATCGCAAGAAGACTTTATACGATTATGAAAAAGATGTATCCATATAATGTAGAGTTACTTGTTCGAAAAAAAATGCGTTTGAAAAAAAATAACGTATACATTTGCCGTGTAAGAGAAGGTGCGCGTGAGCTACTAATTGATTTAGAAATCATCTCAGACGACTTTCAATTTAATCATACTATTTCTCGAAAGCTCATTGAAAAGAGTGGCCAAAAAAGAGCGTATTTACGAGGCGCATTTTTAGCAGGTGGCTCTGTCAACAATCCAGAAACATCAGCCTACCATTTAGAAATTTATTCATTATATAAAGAGCATGGCGAAGCTTTAATGGATTTGATGAACGAATTTGAGTTGAATGCAAAAACAATTGAACGAAAAAAAGGCTTTGTTACCTATTTAAAAGAAGCGGAAAAAATTTCTGATTTTCTTAATATTGTTGGCGCTCATCAAGCCATGATGAAATTTGAAGACGTTCGTATATTGCGAGACATGAGAAATAGTGTTAATCGCATTGTCAACTGTGAAACTGCAAACTTAAATAAAACAATAGGTGCAGCATTACGTCAGGTAGAGAATATTCGTTTTATTGAAAACTCAATAGGCCTAGATCAATTGCCTGAAAAACTTCGTGAAATTGCACGATTACGAGTAGAATATCAAGATGTAACGCTAAAAGAACTTGGTGAAATGGTATCAAGTGGAACGGTTAGTAAATCAGGTGTCAATCATCGATTACGGAAAATCGATGAAATTGCCGATGCTTTAAGACGTGGTGAAAAAATTGGTGGTTAAATTTTCATACTTTTCAGGTATGAATGTCATGCGTAATCACGTATTGTTCTTTAGCTAGTAAGTGAGGTAAGATAAAACTAATAAAATGAACGGTAGTAAAGGGGAGTTTTGAGAATGACCGAGAGAAGAGTCCATGTAAAATTAAAATTAGGACTACAAGCTAGACAAGCAGCGCTATTTGTACAAGAAGCAAATCGTTTTAGCGCAGATATCTTTCTTGAGAAAGACGAGAAAAAAGTAAATGCTAAATCCATTATGGGTGTTATGAGCTTAGCCATCGCAAAAGGAACAGAGGTTGTTCTAAGCAGTGATGGTAACGACGCTGAGCAAGCGGTTACAGCATTGGCAGCACTAATCGAAGAAGAAGATTAAAAAACATATAATGCAAAGAGACTGTCCAAGACGTAAAACTTACATCTTGGGCAGTCTTTTTGCTCTTCCACATTGAAAAAACAGGTCCCATCCTATTTGTACAATCTAAAATGAAGGTCAATGCTATGCAATTTCAATCGTCGAAGTGATGGATAGAAAGGGGAAAGTTGCGGATAGAAGAGTTGAAGCGACGACGGGTAGAACAATCGAAGCGAAGGAAAGAAAAGGCCGGAAAAGGCAAGGCGAAGGAAAGAAAAGGCAAGGCGAAGGAAAGAAAAGGCAAAGCGAAGGAAAAAAAAGGCAAAGTGAAGGAAAGAAAAGGCCGGAAAAGGCAAGGCGAAGGAAAGAAAAGGCAAAGTGAAGGAAAGAAAAGGCCGCGGTGGATAGAAGAGTCGAAATGATGGATAGAAAGGGAAAAAACGTGGATAGAAGGGCCAAAATCGTGGATAGAAGGGCCAAAATCGTGGATAGAAAAGCCGAAATGCCGGATAGAAGGGCCAAAGTGAAGGAAAGAAAAGGCCGCGGCGGATAGAAGGGCCGAAATCGTGGATAGAAAGGCAAAAAACGTGGATAGAAGGGCCAAAAACGTGGATAGAAAAGCCGACGTGACGGATAGAAAAGGCCGCGGCGGATAGAAGGGTCGAAATGATGGATAGAAAGGGAAAAATCGTGGATAGAAGAGCCGAAGTGACGGATAGAAGGGCCAAAGCGAGGGAAAGAAAAGGCTCGAAGCGATGGAAAGAGCCAACAGAGTGACGGAAAGAAATCCAAGCGACGGAAAGAATCATCCAAGCGACGGATAGAACTATCGGAGCGACGGAAAGAGCCGCCAGAGCGACGGATAGAAATTAAAGTGACGGAAAGAACTATCCAAGTGACGGAAAGAACTATCCAAGCGACGGAAAGAGCCGCCAGAGCGACGGATAGAAATTAAAGCGACGGAAAGAACTATCCAAGCGACGGAAAGAATCATCAAAGTGACGGATAGAACAATCGCAACGACGGAAAGAGCCGCCAGAGTGACGGATAGAAATCAAAGCGACGGAAAGAAATCCAAGCGACGGAAAGAATCATCCAAGCGACGGATAGAACTATCGGAGCGACGGAAAGAGCCGCCAGAGCGACGGATAGAAATTAAAGTGATGGAAAGAACTATCCAAGCGACGGAAAGAATCATCAAAGCGACGGAAAGAATCATCCAAGCGACGGATAGAACTATCAAAGCGACGGAAAGAGCTATCGGAGCGACGGAAAGAGCTGCCAGAGCGACGGAAAGAACTATCCAAGCGACGGAAAGAATCATCAAAGTGACGGATAGAACTATCAAAGCGACGGAAAGAGCCGCCAGAGCGACGGATAGAAATTAAAGTGACGGATAGAACAATCGCAACGACGGAAAGAACCTCCAGAGTGACGGATAGAAATTAAAGTGACGGAAAGAGCTGCCAGAGCGACGGATAGAACTATCCAAGCGACGGATAGACCTATCGCAACGACGGATAAAACATCCCAACATTATATGTAGAACCAAAAAAGACATCTCAGAAATAATAAATCTGAGATGTCCTAATTTTTATTTACGGTCGCTACGATCCATAATATGGTCGATTAAGCCGTATTCTTTTGCGCGCTCAGCAGT
The DNA here is from genome assembly GCF_030209535.1 of Lysinibacillus sp. fls2-241-R2A-57. Taxonomy (NCBI): domain Bacteria; kingdom Bacillati; phylum Bacillota; class Bacilli; order Caryophanales; family Bacillaceae; genus Lysinibacillus; species Lysinibacillus sp. fls2-241-R2A-57. The sequence goes on along the minus strand of NZ_JARVRU010000092.1, from coordinate 13,516 downwards.
CATGAAGTTATCGCGATCTGTATCTCTTGAAATAACTTCAAGCGGTTGACCCGTGCGTTCTGATAAAATACCATTTAATTTTTCACGTAAGAATAAAATACGTTTTGCAGCGATTTCGATTTCAGTTGCTTGACCTTGTGCTCCGCCAAGAGGTTGGTGAATCATTACTTCAGCATTCGGTAATGCGAAGCGTTTACCAGGTTCACCAGCAGCAAGTAGGAAAGCACCCATAGATGCTGCCATACCAATACAAATTGTTTGTACTTTTGGCTTGATGATTTGCATTGTGTCATAAATTGCCATACCAGCAGTGATAGATCCACCTGGTGAGTTAATGTAAAGAGAGATATCTTTATCTGGATCTTCTGCTTGTAGGAATAGAAGTTGAGCAACAATTGAGTTAGCAACATTGTCGTCAATCGCACTTCCTAATAGGATAATACGGTCTTTTAGTAGTCGTGAATAGATGTCATATGCACGTTCACCACGACTTGTTTGTTCAATAACTGTAGGAATTAAATTCATGTTAAATCCTCCTTAAAAAACTAAATTCGAATACTTTTGCTGAAAAACATCCGTTGTGTTTCAGCTGTATCCTTATCATACACATTATAGTCAGGGAAGGTCAAATATTAACCCTGCTAAAGTGAAATTAATTAAATAAAAAATGGATCGATGCAAAAATCTGATCTTGCTTAAAAAGTATTGCGAAGTACGGGCGACGAGAAGGCTCAGGCAACGTCTGCGTAAAGCGTCCGGTCGTAGTCATGCGCAGTCAACTACATATTTTGGTGAAGAGCCTAAAAAAAATTAAAATCTTTTGCATTCTATAGTTGAATTATGAGCAATAGGTTTGTATAATTGATAAGGTCATAAGTTAAAGTACAGTACACTATTTTGCAGGTATGCTTCAAATGAGGATTATCTACATCATGCTTTTCATAAAGCCTAGAGTGAGTACTTTTTTTTTGTGGTCTTAATTGCCCTCGTGGTGTAATGGATAACACGTAAGATTCCGGTTCTTGCACTGGGGGTTCGATTCCCTCCGAGGGCGCCATTTTACTGATTAATTGATTTACTTTTATAGCTCATTCTCCTAATAAGTAGTTTAGCAGCCTGCTTAGTGGAGAAAGAGGGGAAATAATGGGAATACTATCTATTAGCATTATTCCCGTATGTGTTCCTTTCAAACCTTCAAAAAAAGCAACAACTCCAAATTATTTTTTAGTGAACATACTGTACGTGAAGACTAGTGTACTAGTCGGAAAAAAGAATCCTATCTGAGGGGATTCTTTTTTTTTTGCAAAATAGATCCACTGCCTATAAATGTATAAATATTCATCAGCTTGCACTATTTTCATTTATTCAAACCATTATATTCTAAAAAACCCAGACGAAATAAATTTTTATGAAAAAATAATTACTTTTATACAGAATGTTATTGTCTAAAGAGAATAATGTCACTATAATTGACCTAATAGTCTAAAGTTTCCGAATTGACTAAAATATTAAGTGTGTTTCGGAAAACAATCGAATTAGGGGGAGTAGCTATGAAAAAAAGTTTATCTATGTTACTTGTGGTCGTCGCAGCATTTGCAATAGTTTTAGCAGGTTGTGGCGCAAAAGAAAAGACATCATCTGGTAGCGAGCCATCCGAAGGTGAAAGTGGTAAAAAAGTTTATAAGGTAGGAACAGAAGCTACTTTTGCACCATTCGAATCGCTTGATGATAAAGGTAATGTTGTAGGAATTGATGTCGATATTTTAAAGGCGATTGCTGATGAAATGGGATTTGAAGTGGAATGGCAAAATATTGGTTGGGAGCCTGTATTCCAAACAATTAAGAATGGTGAAACAGATATCGGTGCATCTGGGATAACTATTAATAAAAAGCGTAAAGAGTCATTTGACTTTACTGAGCCATATTATGAATCTCAATTAGTAATCGTTGTAAAGGAAGATTCAAAGATTAAATCTTTAGATGATTTAAAAGATAAAAAGATTTCGGTACAAATTAATGCTACTGGTCATGAAGCTGCTAAAAAGCTTCAAGGTGAATCAAGTACAAATATTATGGCATTTGAAACCCAACCAATTGCTATTCAAGAGATGCTAAATGGAAACGTAGACGCAACAATTGGTGATAATGCGGTAGTTTATGAATATATTAAGGCACATCCAAAAGAAAAGCTTAAAGTAGTTAAAGATGACGCATTTGAAAAAGAATATTATGGATTTATGGTTCAAAAAGGGAATAAAGAGCTGTTAAACCTATTAAATGAAGGTCTGAAAAAAATTAAAGAAAACGGTAAATTAAAAGAAATTACAGGAACAGAATTTAAGTAATAATAAATACATGATGCCACTAGTATAGTTATGCTAGCGGCTCATTTATTTTCATATAGCAAAATGTTATTGTAGCGAAAGCAAATCGGCAGCTACAGCTACAAATGTTCTCTGTTGCGAAAGCAAAGCGACAGCTACAAATGTTCTCTGTTGCGAAAGCAAAGCGACAGCAACAATTACGCCAATGCGAAATTGATTTTTGATGGAATTAAAAGGGGAAGTGGGGTTTTCGGATGGACATCTTTGACTTACGCTGGGACATAGTCTGGAACTACCGTGATATGTTTATACGTGGTATTGGTGTGACGCTAATTTTAACGCTCAGTGGTTATTTTGGCGGAATTCTTTTAGGGCTATTTTTAGGACTTGGAAAATTATCGACTAGAAAATGGATTTATTGGCCATGTAAACTGTACGTAGATTTATTTCGTGGGACACCGATGCTTGTACAAATTTTATTAATTCACTTAGCGGTGATACCGACTATTTTTGGACATTCATTAGGCTATATGGTGTCAGGGATTACGGCGCTTATTTTAAACTGTGCGGCATACAATGCAGAGATTTTCCGTGCGGGAATTCAAAGTATTGCTAAAGGACAAATGGAGGCAGCTCGTTCTCTTGGCTTAACACATAACCAAGCGATGCGAAAAGTCATTTTACCACAAGCTTTTAGACGAATGATTCCGCCGTTAGGTAATGAGTTTATTGCTTTATTAAAAGACTCATCTTTAGTAACCGTTATTGCGGCTCCAGATATTTTATATGCAAGTAAAGTAGTAGCAGGAGCGAGCTTCCGTTTCTGGGAACCATATATTGTTGCAGCAGTATTATATTTAATTTTAACGTATGGTGTAACAAAGATTGTAGCATTTATTGAAAAGCGATTTAGTAATAGCTATGTCCCTCGTAAGACAGAAGGGCGGGAAGCACGATGATTAAAATTGAAAATTTACACAAATATTTCGGCAAATTGGAAGTATTAAAAGGTATTGATTATGAAATTCAAGAAAAGGAAGTTGTTTGTGTAATTGGCCCTTCAGGTTCGGGGAAAAGTACATTTTTACGTTGCATTAATATGTTAGAAGAAGTAACAGATGGTGCCATTTATATCGAGAATGTGAAGATTAATGATCCGAAAACAAATATTAATGCGATACGAGCTGAAGTGGGTATGGTGTTTCAACAATTTAATTTATTCCCACACATGACAGTTATAGATAATGTGACGATGGCTCCGATGCAAATCCGTAAAATGGGTAGGGCAGAAGCGGAAGCACTTGGACATGAGTTGTTGAAAAAGGTCGGTCTTGATAGTAAGGCTTATAACTACCCTGAGCAGCTTTCTGGTGGTCAGCAGCAACGTGTTGCCATTGCTCGTGCTTTAGCGATGAAACCAAAGGCCATGTTATTTGATGAACCTACTTCGGCACTTGATCCCGAAATGGTAAAAGAGGTACTAGATGTTATGAAAAATCTAGCCGCTGAAGGAATGACGATGATTGTTGTGACACATGAAATGGGCTTTGCTCGTGAAGTTGGAGATCGTGTTGTCTTTATGGATGGTGGCTATATTGTTGAAGAGGGAACACCTAAGGAACTTTTTGGTAATCCTCAAAACGAACGAACGAAAGCATTTTTAGGGAAAGTTTTATAGTTCATTAAACAAGAGCAGTCTCTTTGTGATAGACATCACAGTAGAGACTGCTCTTGTTTTTATAATTAATGAAGGGGATTTGTTGTAGTGTCGTATGCACTAAGCATCGTTTGCATATCCTGTTGAGAATATTGTGGTACTTGATAGTAGCCGTGCATATTTTGGTAAATAGATAATTCGTATGCCATTTCGATGCAGTTGGGAATACTATCTGCAACAACGCGTCGAACTACAGGGTTTGTAGTTTCCGTTGCCGCTGCGGTCATACATTTTGCTGCCCCTTTTTGAGCCCCTAATAGGAAGCCAGAAATTGCTTCATCGTTGAGTTCACTTGCATTTTGCATCGGTTTTTTAGGCTGGCCAGGATTTAATCCAAATTTAAAATTATTGCCTGTCTCCATTTGATAGCGACCTGTAGGAACAGAAGGATCATGACCTGTTTTAAATGATTCCACAATAGTATTGTACATACCTAATGTGAAATTATATTGACGATCCAAAATGCTAAGTAATTCAGGGTCCTTAATATGTGGACGTAAAACAATGGATTGATTCATACCAGCAATGATTTCGCCAATTGTTTCATGCATGTCCATTAGTTCATGCCCACCATGATTTAGGCTTTGTTGTTGGTTGAATGATGATGTTTGGTTTGATGATTCGTTATGAAACGATTGTGACAAAAAAAGCGCCTCCTCAATATCATAGTTTGTTACAGTACTAAGTATGGCATTTTAGACAAATTTCATACGGCAATAAAGTATTTGCATATATGTAGAATAAAGATGTTTTTTACTGTTGGTATAGAAAAGAAGACGAAGGAGGTTGTAAATTGAAAAAAATATTTGGACCTATAGGGATTATCGTTATTATTCTTGTTGTATTGGCCTTACTATTTATTCCAAAATACAATAGCCTTGTAACAGCCGAAGAAAGTGTTGATTCAAAATGGGCTCAAGTCGAAAATCAGCTACAACGTCGCTATGATTTGATTCCGAATATAGTAGAATCTGTTAAAGGATACGCTAATCATGAGAAGGAAGTTATTACTAGCATTACAGAGGCACGTGCACAAATGGGGAGTGCACGTAGTCCAGAGGAACAGGCGGTAGCCAATGATGCATTGAACGGGGCACTTAGTCGATTGCTAGTAGTCGTTGAAAATTATCCAAATTTAAAGGCAGATGCGAATTTCCGTCAATTAATGGATGAATTAGCTGGAACAGAAAACCGCTTAGCTGTTGCTCGAGAAGACTACAACAATGAAGTGCAGACTTTTAATAAATCGGTCAAACGTTTCCCAGGAAATCTAATTGCAGGAATGTTTGGCTTTGAAAAGAAAGAATACTTCAAAGCAGCTGCGGGAGCTGAAAAGGCACCATCTATAGATTTTAGCAATTCAGGTAAACAATAATGAAACGTTTTATCGCACGATTTATAATCATTTGTTCCATGTGTATTTTATCTATAAAGGTTGCCAATGCAGCAATGCCTGCACCGATGAAAAATACGTATATTCATGATTTTGCTAATGTTTTGTCTGCTTCGGTGAAGAAAGAGCTTGATCGTTTTTCAGAGCAGCTAGACAAAGGCACCGGTGCTGAAATTATGATCGTAACTGTAGATAACATGAATGGCCAAGAACCAAAAATGTATGCTACAAAAATGATTCGTTCGTGGGGCATTGGTGATAAAGAAAAAAATAATGGTGTCTTAATATTAGCAACATTTGGGCAAGGTGAAGGCAATAATGATGTCGTCATTGCTGTAGGTCAAGGTCTCGAAGGAGCATTACCAGATGGCAAGCTGGGACGCATTTTAGATACAGCATTTTATCCAAATGCAAGTGCTGGAAATATTGATAAGGCATTTAAAGCAACGTATGCTGAAGTATTTCAAACTGTCGCACAAGAATACAATTGGGATGGAGAGCTACCTGAAAAGAATGTTGACGATGAAGAAATGCCGACGTGGATGTTTATTTTACTCGTTATTATAGTACTTATTATTTATACATTTATGTCAAATGGTAGGGGAAGAGGACCTCGTTCAGGTGGACGTGGCGGTTTTCCTGGTGGTTTTGGTGGCGGTTCTGGAGGTAGTGGCTTTGGTGGATTCGGAGGAGGCTCATCTGCTGGTGGTGGTGCAAGTCGGAAATTTTAATGAATTCTTTGTATCTAAAGTGAGCTGTTTATTTCAGTTCGCTTTTTTTATAGGATTAAAAGAGAAATTTTATGGCACATCATCAAAAGTTGTGAATGATATTTGTTAAAAAGTATGCCATGAGCCAATTTTAATTAAATATAATCAGGTGTATTGATTGGCAAAAAAATAGGTTTATTGACGATAAAGGATTTTTTTGTTGCTATTTTGCTAATATATTCCCATTTTTAACTGATTGTAGCGTAGGGCTACTCAGAGGGAATTAGCCCTTATCCGTCTCATCACTAATAGTTGTGGATGACATTTTTAAGAATATACGCTCGTATATTAGTTGATTGGAGTGGAGACTGGGCGACTCCTTGGGGATTAGCGTCACAGATGAGACCCTGGAGCGAGCAACGCGAGTGAAGCGGCTCATCGGACGCCCCCAGGAAAGCGCCCAGTCGGAACGGAAATCAACCACACGCTATGGTGATGAGTCAATTTTATTTAAATACTATCAATTATTGACAAAAGGACTAAAATTGTTATAATTTCATTGTATCGACAAACGATATAACGTGTACTGATATAAGGAGGAAACATTTTGAAAAAAAGATTTTTATCAGCATCATTAGCAATTATTTTAACATCATCTGTAGTTATTCCTGTATCTATGCAGGAAGTGCGCGCTGCCAATGAAACTAGCAGTCAAGTAGAAGTAAAAGCGGAACAACTATCTGCAAAGGAGTTTCTAGATTTAGCTGTCACAACTCTAACATTCCAGCATGGCTCAGAGACAATGCGTAAACAAATCATTGATCAGTGGGTAAAAGGCGAAGAATTAAAAGATTTAGGTGCGAATATTAAACGTGATGAAGCGGCACGTATTTTAGTAAGAGCCTTAGATAAAGAGGAAAAAGAAACAACACTTGCTGAGTATCAAGAAAAAGCAAATAAGCTTGGTTTATTTAACGGTCTTTCAAATAGTGAAACAATTACTAAGCAAGACGCAGTTAAAATTTTGAATAATGCAAAAAAAGTGAAAAATGGTGTAAGTAATGAAGGCGTGAAAGAAATTTCTGTAGAAGATTTCATGAAAAATCCAGGTAACTTCGGTTATGAACTTTCACCAGATGGTAATTACATTACGTTCACCGCTCCATGGGAAAATCGTTCAAATGTTTTCGTAAAGAAAATGAATGACGATAGCGAGCCAGTACGTGTATCTAGCTCAAAAGATCGTGATATCGCCGGATCGTTCTGGAAAGATGATAATTTACTATATGTAAAGGATAAAGGTGGCGACGAAAACTTCCACATTTATTCAACATCATTTAACGGTAATGAGGAAAAAGATTTAACTCCTTATCCAAATGTAACAGTTGGGTTATTAAGTGGTTTAAAGGGCGTTAAAGACGAAATCCTTATTATGATGAATAAAGAAGATGCAAAAGTCTTTGATGTGTACAAGCTGAATGTGAAGACTGGTAAAACAACACATGTTGCTAAAAACCCAGGCAATATTGTTAGCTGGTTAGCAGATCGTGATGGCAATGTACGTATGGCAGTTGCTTCAGACGGTGTAGAAGGCACTGTTCTTTATCGTGATTCAGAAAAAGATGAATTCAAGCCATTTATTGAATTTAAAGCAGGGGAACAAGTAATGCCACTTGCCTTCTCTAAAGACAATAAACATATTTACGCAACTTCTAATAAAGGAAGAGACAAAGTAGAAGTAGTTAAATATGATTTAGAAGGTAAAGAAGAAGTAATTATGTCCAACCCAGACGTGGATGTAGCAGGTGTATTATATAGTGCTGATAAAGATAAATTATTATACGGTACCTATGTAACAGATAAGCTGCATTATCAATTCTTTGACGAGGACTTTGAAAAATTATTCCGTAAACTTCAAAACAAATTAGGTGTTTCTGAAAGTGAATTAGGCATCAATGATTACAACAAAGAAATGACAAAATTCATTGTTAGTGTTGCTAGTGACACTGTTTTCGGAAAATTCTATTACTACGATTCAACAACAGATGAATTAAAAGAATTGGCAACGTTAAGCCCTTGGTTAAACTCAGAGGAGCTTGCGGAAATGCATCCAATTTCCTATAAGAGTAGAGATGGCTTGACAATTAACGGTTATTTAACTTTACCTAAAAACAAAGAGGCTAAAAACCTACCTCTTATCGTCAATCCACACGGTGGACCATGGGCTCGAGACATGTGGGGCTTTAATCCAGAAGTACAACTACTAGCAAACCGTGGTTATGCGGTATTACAAGTGAATTTCCGTTCTTCAACAGGTTACGGAAAAGAGTTTTTAGAGGCTGGTAATAAACAATGGGGTCTAAAAATCCAAGATGATATTACAGATGGTGTACAATGGGCAATCGACCAAGGTATTGCAGACCCTAAACGCATCGGAATTTACGGTGCATCATTTGGAGGCTATGCAACGTTAGCTGGTATCACTACTACACCAGATCTATATGCAGCAGCAGTTGATTATGTAGGTGTATCGAATATCTTTACATTATTAAATACAATTCCTCCATATTGGGAAACAGTGCGTAACCAATTTTATGAACGTGTAGGGCATCCAGAGAAGGATAAAGAGCTATTAACAGCAGCTTCACCTGTCTTCCATGTTGATAAAATTAAAACACCGTTATTTGTAGCTCAAGGTGCAAATGATCCGCGTGTAAATCAGGCTGAATCTGATCAAATTGTTAAAGCATTACGTGAAAGAGGCGTAGATGTGGAATATATGCTGAAAGATAATGAAGGCCATGGTTTCCAAAACGAAGAAAACAAAATTGAATTCTATAATGCAATGCTAAAATTCTTAGATAGTCATTTAAAAAAATAATATAAGAAGACTGTGCAGGATATATCTTGCACAGTTTTTTCTATGGATTCAATAATTTTTGTTAACTAGACAAATCAAAAGAGGAGTCTTCGCTTTGCTATTCATGTACTAGATCGTTTTCATCTTGCTCAATTGTATAACTAATGATTGACAAAAATACTAAAATTGTTATGATTTTGTTGTATCGACAAATGACATTACGCGATTGATTAAAGGAGGAATCATTTTGAAAAAAAGATTTTTATCTGCATCATTAGCTGTTATTTTAACGACATCTGTAGTCATTCCTGTATCTATGCAGGAAGTCCGCGCTGCCAATGAAACTAGCAGTCAAGTAGAAGTAAAAGAGGAAAGTTTATCTGCTAAGGAATTTTTAGATTTAACTGTCACAGCTCTAACATTCCAACATGGATCAGAGACAATGCGTCAGCAAATTATTGATCAGTGGGTAAAAGGCGAAGAATTAAAAGATTTAAGCGCGAATATTAAACGTGATGAAGCAGCACGTATTTTAGTAAGAGCTTTAAATAAAGAGGAAAAAGAAAAAACACTTGCTGAATATCAAGAAAAAGCCAATAAGCTTGGTTTATTTAACGGTCTTTCAAATAGTGAAACAATTTCTAAACAAGATGCAATTAAAATTCTGAATAATACGAAAAAAGTGAAAAGCGGTGAAAGTAATGAAGGCGTGAAAGAAATTTCCGTCGAAGATTTCATGAAAAATCCAGGAAGCTTTGGCTATTCACTTTCACCAGATGGTAATTATATTACGTATAATGCTGAATGGGAAAATCGTTCAAATGTTTTCGTGAAAAAAATGAACGATGATAGCGAGCCGGTACGTGTATCTAGCTCAACGGATCGTGATATCGCTGGATCGCTCTGGAAAGATGATAATCTACTATATATAAAGGATAAAGGTGGCGACGAAAACTTCCACATTTATTCGACAACATTTAATGGCAATGAGGAGAAGGATTTAACACCTTATCCAAATGTAACAGTTAGATTCTTAAGTGATTTACAGGGTGTTCAAGACGAAATCCTTATTTTGATGAATAAAGAAGATGCGAAAGTCTTTGATGTGTACAAGCTGAATGTCAAGACTGGTAAGACAACACATGTTGCTAAAAATCCAGGTAATATTAGTAGCTGGTTAGCAGATTCGAATGGCAATGTTCGAATGGCAGTAGTTTCAGACGGTGTAGTAGGAACGATCCTTTATCGTGATTCAGAAAAAGATGAATTCAAGCCATTTATTGAAATAGAAGCAGGGGATGAAATAAACCCTTTTAGTTTCTCAAAAGACAATAAACATATTTACGCAACTTCTAATAAAGGAAGAGATAAAGTAGAAGTAGTTAAATATGATTTAGAAGGTAAAGAAGAAGTAATTATGTCGAACCCAGAAGTGGATGTATCGGGTGTATTATATAACGATGAGAAAGATAAAGTATTATATGGAGCGTATGTAACAGATAAAGTACATTATCAATTCTTTGACGAGGACTTTGAAAAACTATTCCGTAAAATTCAAAACAAATTAGGTGTTCAAGAAAGTGAATTAGGCATCAATGACTACAACAAAGATATGACAAAATTTATTGTTAGCGTTTCTAGTGACACTGTTTACGGGAAATATTATTACTATGATTCAACAACAGATGAATTGACAGAAATGGCTACATTAAGCCCTTGGTTAAAACCAGAGGAGCTTGCGGAAATGCATCCAATCTCCTACAAGAGTCGAGATGGCTTAACAATTAACGGCTATTTAACTTTACCGAAAAACAAAGAGGCTAAAAACTTACCACTTATCGTCAATCCACATGGTGGTCCATGGGCGCGTGATATGTGGGGCTTTAATCCAGAAGTACAATTACTAGCAAACCGTGGTTATGCCGTGCTACAAGTGAATTTCCGTTCTTCTTCGGGTTACGGAAAAGAGTTTTTAGAAGCGGGTAATAAACAATGGGGTCTGAAAATTCAAGATGATATTACAGACGGTGTACAATGGGCAATCGACCAAGGCATTGCTGACCCTAAACGCATCGGAATTTACGGTGCATCATTTGGAGGCTATGCAACTTTAGCTGGTATCACTACTACACCAGATCTATATGCAGCAGCAGTTGACTATGTAGGAATATCGAATATCTTTACATTATTAAATACAATCCCTCCATATTGGGAAACAATGCGTAACCAACTTTATGAACGTGTAGGGCATCCAGAGAAGGATAAAGAACTATTAACAGCTGCTTCGCCTATCTTCCATGTGGATAAAATTAAAACGCCATTATTTGTAGCTCAAGGTGCAAATGATCCACGTGTAAATAAAGCTGAATCTGATCAAATCGTTGAGGCATTACGTGCAAAAGGCGTTGAAGTGGAGTACATGTTGAAAGAAAATGAAGGTCATGTCTTCCAAAATGAAGAAAACCGCATTGAATTCTATAATGCAATGCTAAAATTCTTAGATAGTCATTTGAAAAAATAATTCGAGAAAAAACTGTGCAGGAAGTAAGTTGCTTGCACAGTTTTTTTTCTAGTTAGAGGACTTATTATAAGGGCTTAATACTAATAAGTTAAGTAGAAGGAGTCATGCTAGCACGAGAATGAGAGAGTTGGCAAGTAATGGGGATTACAGTATCTTACTTATAGATAGCTGTTTCGTTTTATAATTACTTTATGGAGGTGCTGTAATTGAACGTGAAATTTTTTAGTCGAGCTAATTGTGGATTATGTGTAGAGGGACTGCATACATTAAAGCTTGTACAGGAGGATATACATTTCGATATTGAAATTATTGATATTGAAGAAGATGAGAGCATACATGAAAAATATATGTTAATGATTCCGGTAGTAGAAAAAGATGGGCAAGTTATACAATACGGCAATTTGGATTACGCCACACTGATGGAGAATTTATGTAGTGAATAACAAAGGGGGAATTTGCTGATGTTCATACCAGCGGCTTTTAAAATAAAAGATATTTCTGAGATGATAGAAGTTATTCAGGAGAACAGTTTTGCGACACTTTTTTCAACCCATGAAGGAATACCTTATGCAACACATCTTCCATTATTGTTCAATGACAAAAAAGACTGTTTAATTGGACATTTTGCAAAAGGTAACCCTCAATGGAGGGGTATTGAAAACCAAAAAGTTTTAGCAGTGTTTCACGGACCGCATTGCTACATATCTCCATCATGGTATGAAACAAATCAAGCTGTCCCAACATGGAATTATGTAGCAGTACATGTTTATGGTGAAATAGAGCTTATTGACCACAATGATGAACTAATAAAATCATTTAACAACATGATTGAAAAATATGAACACAGTAACAGCACATATAGCCTAACTCAGGTAGATGAACAACGTGTAAGCAATCTAAACAAAGGGGTTCAAGGTTTTAAATTAAAAATCTCAAGTATGGAAGGTAAGAAGAAGTTAAGCCAGGACCATTCTAATGATAGACAGAAATTAGTGATTCAAAAATTAGAAGAAATCGAACAGACAAATGAGCAGCAAATCGCTCATTTAATGAAGCAAAACATTAAGTGAATGAAATCTACACTAAAAATTCTGCATTTCTCCTGCTATATAAGTGGCAGTGAAGAAAGAGCAGAATTTTTTATCTTATTTCAGCAGTTTTTTGGATATCCATTCGCTGAAATAGAGGAACTCAGCCTAAAAATATCAGTTACTGTCGCTTCATTTATACTACGCTTTCACGCAAAAAATATTTGTTGCTGTCGCTACGTTAGCACTGTGCTTTCGCACATAAAACATTTGTTGCTGCCGCTACGTTAGCACTACGCTTTCGCACATAAAACACTGTTGGCCCACGGATTATGCTTTACCCAAATCTTAAGAGGTAATATCCACAATTCACAAATTGTTCAATGAAAGCGTTATGAATTTGAACAGTTTGTGAAGACCTTCACATTAGGCTTTATTTTTTAAAAAATCGGAGTAGAATAGGAATCAAGTAAGAGGTTGTTATAAAACAGTTTGCAAAAGTATCACGATTTTTAGTGGTTGTTATATTACAAAAACATAAACATATTTGAAGGGAGATTTTACAATGTGGGTTATTACAGTATTTGAGAAAAAGGACGTTCGTATTTTTGAATACACAAATAAAAATGAAGCAACAAAAGCTTTAGGCGGATTTAAGAAAAACGCAATATTATCTTTCACAAAATAAGCTAACTAAAAACTCGTAGCCATGTCAAATTGGTTACGAGTTTTTCATTGTGTTGAAAAACAAAATAATCAAGGATTTTACTAATAAGAGGTACTCTCCTATTAGATTAAACTTTATTACAAAGTCCGATCATTTAAATTAAAGTGTGGACTAAATTAGACATTTAATGATAATGGGATCATCACTAAAAGTTGTGGATGACATTTTTTAAAATATATGCGCTGTATATTAGTTGATTGGAGTGGAGGCTGGGCGACTCCTTGGGGATCAGCGTC
>NZ_JARVRU010000042.1:0-46715 GCF_030209535.1 Lysinibacillus sp. fls2-241-R2A-57 | reverse complement strand
CTTCATGCAACACTCTCTGACCGCACTGATAATTTACGTCGCTTATGACATAAGCTATTTTTTTACGCAAAATTTAAAAATTTAACATCAAAAACGCGAGAAATCAACGTTTCTATAATTGATTTCTCGCGCTTTTAAGGTTTTGACCAGTTATGTCCCAGCCTCTTTTAGACAGATTTATGATGGGCCCTTCTCGTTTCAATGATTTTCGAGCCTGAGAACAGTAGTAAGGCTGCCCAAATAATGCTGAATGCCAATAGCTCTACTTGACTGAACGGTTCTTTATAAAGCACGATACCTAAAATTAACACAATTGTCGGTGAGACATATTGAATAAAGCCTAATAAATAGAGCGGAATATTTTGTGCGCCTTTCGCAAATAAAATTAACGGCACTGCTGTTACTAAACCACTGACGATCATGAGAATGTCTGTTTTGACATCGACATGTAAGAATGAGGCTTGATTCGTTGTAAAGAGGTAAACATAATAACCTACTGCAAACGGTAAAATAAATAACGTTTCAATGGCTAGACCCCTTGTAGCATCAAGTGAAATTTTCTTTTTTAGTACACCATAAATGGCAAAAGATAAGGCAATTAGCAATGCTACCCATGGGATTGAACCATAGTTAACCGTCAAAATAATTACAGCAATAAAGGCAATTCCAGTAGCAACCCATTGTACTCGACTAAGCGTTTCCTTAAAGAAAATAACCCCAAAAATAACTGATAGTAAAGGATTAATATAATAGCCTAAACTCGTCTCTATTAAGTGGTTATGGGTAACTGCCCAAATATATAAATACCAGTTCATTGAAATAACAAATGAAGCTCCAGCAAGCTGCCAGAAATGCTTTTGGTGTGACCACAAATATTTTAGATCTGCGAGAAGATCCTTGCGCATTCCAAATACTATTACTGCTATTACCGTAAAGACAAAGGACCAAATGACGCGCGATAATAAAATTTCCATACTCGGCACATGCTCAAGTAATTTCCAATAAAGAGGAAATGCACCCCAAAATGCATAGGCTAAAAATGCCGATAAAATCCCTTTTTTCTCGTTTGACATTGCCTCTAACTCTCCTACTCTTATTTGTATCAATTATGACTTAGCATAAATTTAACAATTAACATCTTAAAGAATAGACTAATTATAGGACTTTGCTTGGAAACTGTAAATGCCGAATTTGAATAATGTCGACATTGTCGTTACTCTTTATTTTCAGATTCTAGCTCTGAAATATATTTACGCACCATACTATAACTGATATCTGGATTAATTTGACGTTTAATACGAATATGAATTTCTTTAATACCTACGCCCTGTTCTCGCATATCCCGTATCATTGATTTGAGTGGACCTGACAGTGATTCCTTGGACAAAGCTGTATGTTTACTTAGTTCAATTAATAGTTCTGTATTTTGTTGACGAAGCTCCTTCAGCTCATTGACAACGCAATTATATTCCGTTAATTTCTTTTGCAAAACTGCATTTTGCTGCTTCACTTTTTGCATATCTTCCACAAGCTGCATATTTTGTTTCTTTAAAATTTTTCGCTCCTGCTCCAAAAAATGATGCTTTTTATCTATATCTGTATGCATAGTATTGTAAAGTTCTTCTATATGCATTAATTCCTGATAGCGACTTTGCGATACTAGCATAAGATTTTCTGTCATATTAATGGCAAGCGTTCCATCCTTCAAGTGTTCACACGATAACGTAGTTGGATTCATTTTCTTCATAGTCTTTTCCTCACTCCATTACTAAATAGTTCGTGTGATGGTACTGCTTTGTTTAACATCTTTTCTCTTCCTTCATTTCTGATAATCATTGTAATTCAACTTATCATAATGAGTAATTGTTATTTTGTCAAAATAAATAAGCTTCTATTCCAATGTTGGGGTTAAACATCATGTGAAGCTTCCAGAAAATTATCACTCTGGCAGGGATTTTGACATTTGTGTCAGGTAATCGCCACCATCTTAATTTGTATAAAAAAAGCTTCTTGCGTAAGAGAGATGCAAGAAGCTTCAAGATTACATTTTTTTCAGTTTTTCGTATTCCAGCTGCAAGCGTTCTATACGTTTACGGCCTTCCTCACGATTTCTCGCTGTTTCTGCTTGAATTTGCTTCGTTTCTTGAATACCGGACATAATTGTTTGCCATGTCGTTTCAATTGTTTCGATTTTAATACTTGGGCTACCAGCAGCACGCGCGATATTAACACTATTTTTACTAATATTTTCTGCATTTCGTACAAGCATTTCATTTGTACGTCGGTCGAGTTCAACCATGGAATCAGAAATAAGCTTTTGACGTTTTAACGTTACTGCATGGATAAGCCCTTGCTTGAATATAGGAATTGTCGTAACAAACGCAGAGTTAATTTTAGCAATCAAATGGTTATTACCTTGCTGCATTAAACGAATTTGTGGTGCAGACTGGAATGAAACTTGCTGTGCCATTTCTAAATCATAACGACGTTGTTCTAGTAAATCCACTGCACGTAGCATCGTTTCATATTCCATTGCTGCTAATTGATCACCAGTTTGTGCTTTTTGTTCAAGTGCTGGTAATGATGAACGAACCTCATCTGTTTTCACTTCAATTGCCGCAATAAATTTACTTAAACTTTGGAAGTAGTTTAAGTTTTGATCATATAAGTTTTCAAGATCAATGGTATTACGTTTCATTTCACCTTCGTATTTTTGAACCTCACGGAAAATGACATCAACTTCCTTATTCATGCTGTCATACTTGGATAGAAACTTTTCTAATTGTTCCTTCCCTTTACTAAATAACTTAGTAAGGAAGCCACCTTTTTTATCCTCTGCAAAATCTTGAGGATCAAATTTATCCATAATTTTATTTAAATTGTTTAATAATACACTTGATTCCTCAAGCTTACTTGATTTCATCGTTGCCAGCATTTTATCTGAAAAAGTAGAAATACCATTTGCTGTTTCTTTTCCAAGCTCTAACATGGCAATTTGGTCTTTAACATCAATTTTTTGTGCTAGTGCATGAACCTGGGGATCTTGTTTCAACGCAAGTTGATTTTGAGCAATTTGTGATAGCTCTTGCTCAGAAACAAGTACAGGTTTTTGTTTTTGTTCCTGCTCCATCTGTAATAATGGATTCGGTTGTAACAATGGATTTTCTGATGCGAATGGATCTTTTGATTTAAATAGGTCGTTGTCGAATTCAGACATAAAGTTTTACCCCCTGCGATTTATCTCTCTTATTACATACGATTTAAAGCTGAAAAAGTTTCGTTTTATTCAAGCATTGCAAAATAAGAGTCTTTTAATATTGGTAGTTGTTACTGTAAGCTTCAATCTTTGCTTGAGATAACATGGCTTCAACCCTTTTCATAAATTATAGCTTGTTTCATTTAAAAATTCGACTGAATCCGCCAAATACTTTACATTGTTTTCTAGTATTAGCATATTTGCACTTAAAAAAGCAGCCACCTCATGTAGCTGCTTTTATCATCATGTTGTAACTTTTAATACCGTTTTAATTTTTTGGATTACGCCACCTGTACTATATGTTAGCACACTGCGTTTGTAGAATGATAAACTAAATACGTATGCCACAATAATTGTTGCTATTAAAATACCTAAAGATATAAGTGGTACCATTACTCCAACATCTGTTGCACCAATACGCATCGGCATAACCATACCAGAAGTTAACGGTATATAAGAGAATATTTTAATGAAAATCGTGTCTGGATTGCCCATACCTGAAAGCATTACATAGAATCCCATCATTGTAATAATAATTGCAGGCATTAAAACTTGGCCAGCTTCCTCTACTTTAGAAACTAACGAGCCAAATAATGCTCCAATAATTAAGTAAAGAATAATTGTTAATAGTAGGAATACTACAGCATATATGACATAGCCAACCGAAAGTTCTTTTACAATACCGGCTGCCATATCCCAAACAGCTCCATCTTTCACAAATTTCGCGTAGATAAGAAATACCACTGCAATAATACCCATCTGTGTTAAAGCAAGTAGTAATACTCCCGCAATTTTTGCTTTAAAATGGGTAGCTGGCTTAACACTTACTAAGAGCATTTCCATCGCTCGAGAACCTTTTTCTGAAGCAATTTCAGTTGTAATCATTGATAGGAAAGTAGAAATAAAGAAGTAGATTAAAATTCCGACTGCATATGATACTACTAACCCTGATTGTTTTTCTTCCTCACTTTTACCGCCTACTGTTTTTTCATTTAAATTTTTATTCGAAATAACTGTTTGTGCATCCATAATTTGAGCAGCCTGCTCTGGCGATAACGCTAGCTGCTGAACTGCATAATTTTTACCTGCATATTGCAATAATGAAGAAATCGTTGATTGATCATTTAATTTTAAAGGAGTAAAAGTTGCAATTTCAGCATGTAATTGACCCTTTTCATCACTTATTGTAATAATTGCTGCGAGTTTCTCATCTTTAACTTTTTTCTCTAAGTCTTTTATATTCGTTTCATCCTGAACATATTTTATGTCCTCGTTTGACACAAAGATCTCACTAAAATCCGCTGATGTTTCATTCACAATCGCAATTTTCTGCGCCTCTTCATTACCTGTAAAAAGCTCTTTAATATCCGACCAAAAAACGGCGACGGACATAATGCCCACGTACAGTAAAGTCATAAACACAAAGGATCTAGACTTTATTTTTGATTTATATAATTGTTTCATCAATAAATTAAACTTCGACAACGTTGCCACCTACCTTATCTTTAAAAATTTCATCTAGTGTTAAATAATCTAAGCTGAATTTTTCAATGTATTTCCCATTTGAAAGCTGGTCAAAAATGCTCTGTGCAAAACTTTCATTTTCTAATGTAAGCACTGTTTGCTCTTTTTCTACTCGAACATCTTTAACGCCTTCAAGTGTCAACAATTGTGTTGTCGACCAGTCTGTACGAACCGCCAGTTTAATTTTGCCATATTGTTTCTTTAAATCTAGTAAACTACCTGAAAAAAGGGAAACACCGCGTTTTAATAAACAAAGATGGTCACAAAGCTCTTCAACATTATCCATTTGGTGACTAGAGAATAAAATGGTAGTTCCTTGTTCCTTTAACAATAGAATAGCATCCTTTAGTAAATCCTTATTTACCGGATCAAGACCACTAAACGGCTCATCTAAAATTAAGAATTGTGGCTTATGAATAAAGCTTGCTATTAATTGTACTTTTTGTTGATTTCCTTTTGACAATGTCTCGGCTTTATCTTTTCGCCTTTCTTCAAGCTCGAAACGGTTAATCCAAAAATCAATTTCTTTTTTCAGTTCAGCTTTTTTCATGCCACGTAGCTCGCCAAAAAAGTAAAGCTGATCTTCTACCTTCATCGTTGGAAAAATCCCTCGTTCCTCTGGTAAATAACCAAGAACATCACGGTTTATAATATTAACTGCCTTGCCATCCCATGTAATTGTGCCGGCTGTTGTTTCCTGTAAATCTAAGATCATACGGAACGTTGTCGTTTTACCAGCACCGTTTTGTCCAATCAATCCAAAAATTTCTCCTTTCTCAATGGTGAAATTTAGATCATTGACTGCTGTAAAATCTTTATACTTCTTCGTGACATGTTGTAATTGTAATGTCATCTTATGTCCTCCCTATCCTTCAAATATATGTAATTCCTGTTGCAATCCTTTTTTTCGCTTTTCAATTTTCAATATAAGTATGCACATAGTCATTGCTACTAAAAAGTTAATAAATCCCATAGCTGAATTTAAGAGGTTTACTGTTAATCCGAGTGAAAAGTTAGTAATGCTCATAAAAAGATTGAATAATGCTAGAGGAATAAAGAGACGGTTTAGTGTTTGTAGATAATGAATTTTCGAAGAATTATCCGAAAATAATTCAAATGGTCCTTCTGATGCCTTTTTACGATAATAGGCCCAACCCGCAAACTTGGAAACACACTCAATATCCATTGCCTCTAAAAATTCGAAATAATCTTTCGTTTTCCCTTTCACTAATTCACTGCGATAAATGTATTGACCAGGTTCCCCTTTTTCAAATACAAAGTAACCTAAAATTGTTTTCTTAAGATTCCATCCATGAGCTGCCATATCATTGACCCATGACTCTTCTTTTTCATAATCTAGAAAAATTCGATAGACTCTTTTTTTCATGTAATCTCCTCACTTACTCTAAAAGAAATGAACTTAAAATTTTTAAAAATATATCCAGTAAATTCATCGACATGGTTGGTTAAATGGATGAAAAAGTAATATACCTCACATAAAGATGGTGAATTTTAAAAATATTTAAAATCCTCTAATTTCCTAGGAAATAAATTTAATGGTAGCTCCTTCTTTTCTTAAAGTATCCTTACAACCATAAATATATTTACCAAAGCTGCCATTGTTAAAATATCAGGTGTGTTAATAAACCACTTTTAGCCAACCAAATTAATTAGAAGACTCAGATTTCCACTGCAGACGAGCGTCGAGCCGCTACGTCAGCATTACGCTTTCGCATAGAAAAACATTCGCTCCGTGCAGGGTCTCTTCTGTCTCGCTTTCCCATGGGAGGCTTTGCTCTGAGTCGAAAGAAAAGCGACAGGTGCACTCGAGTAACCCTATGCTACAATCAGTTAAAATTGGTATATATTAGAAAAATAACGACAAAAAAATCCTTTAATCACTCAATAATAAACCTATTTTTCCTTATCAAACGCCTGTTAAAATATATGAAAACTTATCCTCCTTTTTAATCTGTAAAAACATCTAAGTCTCTTTTTAAATGCTTTCGTAATCGAATGAGTTTGAACAATGGTATAGAAAATACTAAAACTACTAAGATGTTCATTACATTAAGAGATAACCCAAACCAGTCTACTTCGTACTCTGAAAAATCCCCATTGAGCCCAATGATCCCGATCATTAAGTTAAGCAAGATCACCCATAATAGTACTGTAACTTTTTTGGAAAGGTTACTGATTTTTGTTTTTTTATCAGTGTATAGTTCAAATGGTCCTTCATATGCCGGCTTTCTAAAAAATACAAAATTGCCAGAACGGTCTACCTGTTCTATTCCCGAGGATTTCAGAAATTCTAAGTATTCTTCTTCGTATGAGGCACCAAATCTCTCCAATTCATCATGGCGGTAAATATAGCTACCTGGTTCACCACGTTCGAATGTAAAACGAAACCAAGTGAATTTTTGTAAATACCAGCCTTGGCTAGCCATATCATTGACCCATTGCTCAATCTCGTACGGGTTGACGACTAATCGATATTTATGCATTTGTTCCATCCTCCTGTGTTATACGGATGCCATTGTCAAAAAGTTCCCTTAATCTCAAAATTTCGTATTCCACAACTTTTTTTCCACTCTCTGTAATAATGTATTCCTTTTTTCGTCCATCTTCATCTAGTGCCTCAATCCACCCTCGCTCGAGTAATGTTTTGATTGCACCATAAATCGTTCCAGCTCCAAGTCGAACTCGGCCATTGCTCATTTCCTCTACCAATTGCATAATGCCATAACCGTGCCTTGCATCAAATAAAGCTAATAAAATATAATAAACGCCCTCTGTTAACGGCGGATGCTCCTGCGACATACAATTCCCCTCCTTTATATCGTCAAACAATATATCGACCGACGATACATTAAAAATATATCAGCTGACGATATAGTTGTCAATGTTGATCCTTTCATAATAAGTTACTAGAGCTTTCCTTACTCTAAGTGTAGCACCTTGTAGTTTTGATCCATCAAAGCGACTTTCTTGTCTTTTTTCTAGCATATTCATATTTTTGTTGTATAAGGAATTGCTCTATGTTAGTATGTAAGTGATTACTTGCATGAAAGGAAGTATTTTTTTGTCAACGAAAGGAACTGCAGAAAAGATCATTGAAGCAGCTTTACATCTTGTCAGCGAGAAGGGATATACCGCAGCAACAACGAAATCAATCGCTGAATTAGCAGGGGTCAATGAAGTAACAATTTTTCGCCATTTTGGTAATAAGCGCGGGATTTTGAAAGCCATTATTGAGCAATTTTCCTATTATCCGCTTTTGCAGCACGAACTCAATAAAAATGTTACATGGGATTTAGAAACAGATTTGTTAAATCTCTCCATTAAACATTTTAACTTTTTAATGTCTATTAAGGACTTTGTAATGATTGGTTTTAAAGAAGCGATGCAATTCCCTGAAATTAATGAAGAAATTGCAAATATCCCACTTCATATTAAAAATGAGCTAATTCATTATTTTGAGGAAATGCATGAAAGAGGGAAAATTAGAGAAATTGATATGGAAGCAGCAGCGTTATCATTGATTGCTATTAATTTCGGGCATTTCATGTCACGGGCTCGCTTAGAGACACTCGTGTCTGATATGCCAATTGAAGAATTGTTAAAAACGAGCGTTTCAATTTTTTCTAGGGGATTAGCTCCCTAGAAAAAATTTTTCCCTTAAATGCAAGTAAGTACTTACTTATATCGGAGGTCTATTTATGAAAGGTTTACAAGCTTTATTTAAAATTCGAGAAACATATATCGGCATTGCCATCACAGTTGCATTTCAACTAATCTTCTTTTCTGTTTGGATGACCGCGTATGATGGTGTAAATGACAGAGTAGAAAATTTACAAATCGGACTAATTAGTGAAGATACTGAGCTGGGGCAACAGGTAGCAAACGAAATACAAGCATCACTGCCCTTTACAATAAAAAATTTCACCTCTCTAAATAAAGCTGAACAGGAATTAAACCAACGTACTATCCATATGATTATTCAGATTCCGAACGACTTTACGAGTCAATTACAAGCAGGTAAAGAGGCTGAAATTATTTACTCTATTAATCAAGCAAATGCGAGCATCGCCAAAAACATGATGGAAGGAGTAGCTAAACAAGTAACAGAGGAAATTAATCACAATATTTATCCTTTACAGCAAGGCAAGACTGTTGAGGTATTTTCTCAAAAGTTCTCACAGCTCCCAATGGAACAAAATACAGCACAACAAATTAACGAAACCGTCGCTTCAACAATTATGAGTGTAAAGGATCGTGCAATAGATTCTACTATTATTAAAACCAATAATGTAAAAGAGTTTGCTGCGAATTTTGTGCCATTAATGGTGATTATTTCGTCGTTTGTTGGTGCAATGGTAATGATTATGCAGCATCAGCAAGCTGCACAACTTCTGCAAAATACAATTTCTAAATGGCAATTGTTCCTAGCACGGCAAATTATTAATATTGGTGTAGCCCTTACCCTTCCATTCTTAACAATCGGTTTAATGCATCTTTTTAATATTTCAAGTGAACAAAGCTTTTTCTCAATCTATCTTTTTCAAGCATTAATGTTCTGGGCTTTCCTCTGCTTGGCACAAGCCTTTGTCATAGTTTTTGGTAATCTTGGTATGATTTTTAATATTTGTGCCCTTTCGATACAGCTTGTTACATCAGGCGTTCTTGTTCCACAAGCAATGCTATCTGATTTTTACAATAAACTAGCCTCTCTTCTTCCAGCAACTTACGGGGCAGATGGCTATTACACAATTATTTTTGGAGGAAGCTCAGACAATCTAATAAGCAATAGTAGCTCGTTAGGAATTATTATTGCAGTAACTTTAGCCATCTCTACTATGGTCGTTGCTTTTAAAAGATCAAAAGGGAAAAGTGAAAGCGAGCAAATTATCCCTACTTCTGTTCAATAATATTATGATAAAAAAAAGCGATGTACTAATGACGAGTCAGTACATCGCTAAAGTTGTTGAACGACTATTATATTAATCAAATTCAGTGTCTTATTAAATAAAGTTGCTCCTCATTACTTTTCACCAATTCGCAAAATAGCCGCAAGTTGCTTATTCAAGGTACTAACGCTATCCTCAAAATCTTGGCGATACCATTGGATGATTAGGCCAATGATTGCGTTTGCTTGATAAGCACTATAATAATCAATGGATATTTCATCATGCATTTGATAATGAGCGGTTACGTCCCTTTTCATTAGCGAATGAATTCCATCAAATAACATGTAATAGTAAGTCAATGGCACATTTTTTGAAAAAACAATGCGATAGAACATTTTAAAACGCTCTATATGATGAAAAATACGAATAGTATTTGGATCTAATTGATTCTTATCCAATGTTGTTGCTGCACGATATGGTTCCTCATAGGAATTATACAAATCCTCCATAATTTCCTGGAAGTATTCCTCAAATAGCCCTTCTTTTTGCTCATAATGCAAGTAGAAGGTACCTCTATTCACCTTTGCTACCCGACAAATTTCTGCAATCGTAATATTTTCTAAAGGCTTCTCACTCAATAAAGTTAACAGAGCATTATGTAATGCTTGCTTCGTTTTAACAATTCTTAAATCGTTCGCACTCAAACTTTTCATCCCCTTACTAAACAGATTTTTTATATGTGTTGATTACTGAACAGTTCTTAGTTTTTTGCATATTGAAATCGCTTACAATATTATTATATGATTTTAATGAACACATGTTCAATATCTAACATAATACATCCGTGAAATGTTCATACACGGTGAAAAACATAAATAATAGGAGGTCCTCGTGATGAGATTAGAAGGTAAAGTAACAATCGTAACAGGTGCAGCGTCAGGTATGGGAAAAGCAATTGCAGAAGGTTATGCAAAAGAAGGCGCAAAGGTTATAGTTTCTGACTTGAATTTAGAAGGTGCTCAAGCTGTTGTTGAAGGTATTAAAGCAGCTGGTGGCTCAGCGATCGCAATTCAAACAAATGTCGCATCAACAGAAGACTTACAACGCTTATTTGATGAGACAAAAAATGCTTATGGTCAATTAGATATTTTAGTCAATAATGCTGGCATTATGGATGGTATGGAGCCAGTTGGTGAAATTTCTGATGAACGTTGGGATAAAGTATTTGCGGTAAACACGACTGCTGTTATGCGTTCGATGCGTATGGCGACAGAGATTTTCCTTGCTCAAGGTCACGGTGTCTTTGTTAACAATATTTCCGCTGGCGGTCTATATGGTGCTCGTGCTGGGGCTGCCTATACTGCTTCTAAGCATGCTGTCGTTGGTTTAACAAAAAATACAGCATTTATGTATGCAGATAAAAACATTCGTTGTAACGGTATTGCACCAGGGGCTGTTATTACAAACATTGCCTCTTCCATGACAAATGTGAGTCAAACAGGTGCAGCTCGCCAAGCATTAGGTATGTCCATTAACCCACGTGCCGGACAGCCAGAGGAAATCGCTCAACTAGCTATTTTCCTTGGCTCCGATGAAGCAAGCTTTGTCAACGGCCAAGTCATTGCTGTTGATGGTGGTTGGACAGCTTACTAAAAATAAATAAGCACGCACAGAATTACTCTGTAAAATTAAAGACAAGTGAATGTATTATAAAACAGTAATATCAAGAGGTTGTCTTTAATGTCACACATTATATTAAATAATTAGTACATCACTTATATATAGTGGTGTACTTTTTTTGTTTGTTAGACCTCTAAATGAACTCATTAACTACCACAACTAACCTACTAAAGGAAATATTTACAGCAATTAAATGTTGCGGTAAAATAGAACGTACATTCGATTTGGAGGCAATAGCTTGAAAGAATATAAAGTAAAAGAAGTAGCTGATTTATTGGGTAAACACGAAGAAACTATTAAACGTTGGATACGGTCAGGCCCTTTGGTCAAGTGTATTTGAGCGATTCATATTTTTCATCAAAGCTATCGTACACATAAGAGTGCCCTTCTTTACACACGGGACGAAAGTATTTGTCTTTTCCTTCGATTTCAGCCTCATTCTTCCTGTTGTAATCGATCAGGGGTCGCGCTCCAATCCTTTTAATCTGTTTATAAACGGCTTTAAAATCATATCCTGCATCGGCTAAAACGTATTCAATATTCAAATAAGGATGCCGTTTTGCCAAGCCTTTAAGTAAAGGAATCGACATTTTTCCATCATTGACATGGGCTGAAGAAAACAAGGCTAACAAAATATATTGGCTTTCACAATCAACGGCCAGATGACCTCTATAGCCGTACCAGAAAAACTTTTTATTATCCGTGTTTTTCTTGGTACCCCATGATGGATCAAGAGGAATTTCTGCTTCGATTTCTTCATAGGAGTAGTCAACCAATTGATCTAACGTCTTTTCAAAAATCGTTTTGGCAGCTTCAAGTTCTGCTTGTTCCTTAAGCCATTGTTCTCTTTCTTCTTTCTTTTTGCGTCCGCGTTTTTTCGGCTTTTCCGGCTCGGAAATAGGAGTTTCTTCTTGTGATACCTCCGGAAAGAAGTTCATTTGTTCATTGACTTAGTCCTATAGCCCGTCGCGTAAATGCCCTCCAATATGTTTACCCTTTACACAAGTGCCTGCTTATCGTATGTTCACCACCTACGTTGGAACCGTCAATTGTAAAGAATATAGAACATGTCTTAATATCATTGTTAAGTGAATCAATTTCATAAATCATTTTCTCAGTGATCCGCTCAACCGAATATAAACATCGTTTTTTTGAAAATTGAAGTTAAACAGCTACTTTTTGAGCCTTTTTACTTCTAAATGGCTTCAACCTTTTTTCCTCTAAAGATAAATAAAGCTTAAGTCAACTTAAACATCAACCATTTTTTAAATAATTCTGATCTTCGTTCAACTTTTCTAACCATTTTTCAAGCGTCCGTTTTATCTCAAACCTATCCCTTGAACTAATTTCCATTAGCGTATCCCATTTCCCATTAGTGATTGCTAATCCATACTCGCCGCTCGCTCTTGAATCTGGATACCACCCTAAAACAATATGTATCCTTTTATTTTCATCTTTAGGTACATTCCAACTCCCTTTTTCAAGTTCCATTTTACTTATTTGAAGTAGGTCTTGTGTAAAGAATGTCCAATTTGTTAAGAAATCATCTTCATTGGGGTCTGATATCGGTTCAACATCATAAAACCTATTATAATAAATAGCGAAACCTTGTGGTATTCTTAGTTCCATTAAATTCATGTTATCATTCCAATCTAATAATATCCGTGTTTTATTTACTTTTGTTATCTTTGGACCTCTGTCAAGATAGCAGACACAAAATTTAATGATTTAACGTATTAAAGTAGTACTGGCATTCAAAATTAGATGGCGTGCTGTATCCTATTGATGAATGAATGCGTTCATGGTTGTAATGTCGAATACTATACATCTGGAGTTCTTCCTTTCTCTCTCTAGTGTGTGGTAGTGGTACTAAACACTTCGAGATTTGGGGAGGTACTCCTTTTTTTATGCCTTAAAATTTCAAGCCCAGTAAGGCTTTCGATTTATGAAATTGATTCTACTTTATAAATCTTTGTTGCACAAGCACCCGTTAGCCATCCATGTCGCATAAAATCATCGCTACACCACAGAAAATAAAAGATTATTACGTTCTTTCATAGGAGTTTGCTAAAGCAACTCAATGATATTTAATTAACGCCCCGTTATATTGGAGAAGAAGACCACTAATGGACTTTCACTGAAGAAGTTAGTCAATTGAATTAGCTATTCTGACTAATATGTCAGGTGTTTCTGTATCTGCTACTTTATTATATATCCCCAACAAATACTGCAAATTATTTTTTTCAAAGACAAAAAAGTTAAATAATCGGTCTTCGAAATAAATACCTTTGGTACCATCTTGAAGTTTATACTCCTTACCATTTAAGTTCAGTTTATTTTTGAAGTTCAATTTATTTTTTGAAGGACGAATGTCAATTTTAAAGATATTTTCTCTTATATCTTCATTAACAAATCTGATTTCTAAGGAATCATTAGATTGATTTAATTGTTGTAGTAAATAGGGTTATCTGTGGTAAAAAAAAGGATAGATAGAGCGAATTTATTTAAGCTCTTCTATCCTTTTAATTTCTATACTGTGTGACATTAAATAAGAATTCACTATTTAAAATAGTTTCAACTAATAACTTGACTTTTAATAAAAAAAATTTCATGTGCGTGCTTATTTTTCTAATAAATTAATTATATTACGCCCTTTTCGCTGGGAACATGCTTCCTATAATAGCACCAATTAACGCAGGTAGTATCCATCCTAAACCAATGTCATAGAATGGTAAGAAGTCTGAATAAACCTTCTCAATCGAATCAAAAATACTTAATTTCGCCGCTGGAATGCTACTCACTAATGCTTTATAGCCATCAATTAAACTAATAAAAAATGTAAAAATCATCGCAATTGCATAAACCGTTTGCTTATTGTTAAATAGCGATGAGCTTAAAGCAAGTAGAATTAAAACAATTGCCAGAGGATACAAGAACATTAGTACTGGAATGGCGAATTTAATGATATTATTTAATCCGAAGTTGGCAATTATAAATGATACAAGGCACAATATGAATACAAACCACTTATAGCTTATTTTCGGGAACACTTCATGGAAAAATTCACTACAAGATGTGATTAAGCCAATACTTGTCTTTAAACAAGCAAGGACAATAATAAATGCCAATAAAATTGCACCAAAAGATCCGAAATAGTGTTCAGCAACAGCAGCAAATATTAAACCACCGTTATCAAATGTACCAACAGCCTCAATACTCGATGCCCCCATATACGTTATTAAACCATATATTAGCATCATTAATGCCATGGCAAAAATACCAGATTTCCACGTTGCCTTAGCAATTTCTTTTCTATCAGAAATTCCTGCGTTTTTAATCGCGTTAATAACGACAATACCAAAAGCTAATGACGCTAGCGCATCCATTGTGTTATAGCCTTCTTTAAAGCCTGTCATAAATGCTGAATCAATATAGTCTCCCATTGGCTGTTGGAAATGCCCCATCGGCTTTAAAATACTAATAATAATTAAAATAAATAACACAATCAAAAATGCTGGTGTTAAATATTTACCGATATAATCCATAATTTTCGCAGGATTCAATGAGAAATAAAAAACGATGGCGAAAAATACAAAGCTAAATAAAGCAAGTAGAAGTGTTGTATGCTCTGCTTGAATATATGGTTCAAAGCCAACAACAAACGGAACTGTCGCTGTACGTGGAATCGCAAAAAAAGGACCGATCGTTAAATAGAGCGCTAAAGAAAAGATGACGCCAAATAATGGATGAACACGGCTCGCTAAGTCACGCAAACCGTTACTACCTGATAAACCAATAGCTAAAATACCTAGAAACGGTAAACCGATAGCTGTTATTAAAAATCCAATTAGTCCAAACCAAAAGTTGGTCCCTGCTAATTGTCCAAGCTGAATTGGAAAAATAAGATTCCCCGCTCCAAAATACAGTCCGAAAAGCATCGTGCCAATGACTGCATATGTTGAAAAAGGTATTTTTTGTTGCATTTTGATGTACTCCTTAGATGTATTTAACTTCTTTCTGCAAATGTTTTCTGTGCGAAAGCGAAGCGACAGCAAATGTTTTATCTGTGCGAAAGCGAAGCGTCAGCTACAATTACGCCAAGGCGAAATTGATCTATTGCAAATAATTTAAATAGAAGGGATTTCTCACTACAATTCCACTATGGTATCAGCCATTTATTTTAAAAACAATAGTTTTTTCTTTTATTATCATTAATTGTACAGTTCCTAGCTTTTAAGTGGTCAAAACGAAAAGAGCTGTCTGCTGACAGCCCTTAGTTTGCTACAGACCACTCTATATGATCTAAAAATTTGTATACGTCCTCGTACACTTTATCACGTTCTTTGTCTAATGTAATAATATGGCCAGAATTTTTATACCAGATGATCTCTTTATCATCAGTTTCTACTGTATTAAGAATGAAAGGTGCACTTTCTTGATAAAGATCATCATCTAATGAACCTTGTAATACTAATGTAGGTGCTTTAATTGTTGATAATTCATCGCGTGTTTCTGTAGTTAAACGTGTAACACCATCTAATGAATCTTTTGGTGTAATACGAAGTTCATGTAACTCTGAAATAATTTGATCTTTTGATTTATTTTCAAAGTGTTTATATAAACGAGCATAATGATATAAGCGAGTAAATAAGCCTTTAGAATTGTCTCGTGTGATTGGTGCACACATTGCAACACATGCTTTCACTGGAAACTTCTCTGCTACTTTTAGCGAGAATACGCCGCCAAGTGAAATCCCAACTACAGCGATTTCTTCATAACCCTTACTCTGCAGGAAGTTATAACCTTCCACGACATCGTTCCACCAATCTTCTGGTTTTGTTTCAAGTAATGCTTCTGGTTCTACGCCGTGCCCACTATAAATCGGTGCATGAACAGTATATCCTCGTTGAGCTAGAAATTCTCCTAGCTTTTTCACATCTTTTGTGCTTCCTGTGAATCCATGCAGTAATAGTACGGCTTTATTGCCTCCCTCAATTGTTAGAGGTTGTGGCTTTTTAAACTTCATTTTATAATATCCCCTTCACGGAAATTTCGTAATTGTGTATTTTATGTGTCTATCTTAACACCCTTTATTCATAATGTACAATTTATAGTTTTTATCATATTAATGTATTTCATGCATGAACGATGTGAGGTTAATGACTGTTATATCACGCTTTCTACTATTTTAATTTTGCTTTTTTTTAGTTCTCCGTTTTTTAAAAATTATTTTATGTGCCTATACTTCCTACTCTTTTATCGTTATAATGCAGTTAACTTAAAAATAACGGGAATAGAGGTAAAAAAAATGGAGTGGCAGCAATTAGAATATTTTGTCACAGTTGCAAAGCTTGAGCATATGACACGTGCTGCTGAAGCATTAGCGATTTCTCAGCCAGCATTAAGTCGCTCGATTTCAAAGCTTGAAGAGGAATTAGGAGTACCCTTATTCGACCGACAAGGACGTTCGATTATGCTCAACCGATATGGCGAGCTTTTTTTGTATCGTGTCCTACGCATGCGCAAGGAATATGAAAAAGCAGTTATAGAATTACAGGAACTTAATAACCCAGAGCTTGGTGATGTGTCACTCGGCTTTTTACACACTCTGGGGACTAGCATCGTACCTGATTTAATCCGCGCATTCCGTCAGAACCATCCGCATATTCGCTTTCACTTTACACAAAATTACTCACACTCCCAGTTGAAGCAATTGCTTGCGGGAGAGTTAGACCTTTGTTTACTTGCAGCGATTGACACGGAGCCCCCTGTTTGCTGGAAGGAGCTATGGCGTGATGAGCTTTATATTATGGTGCCGATTGACCATCCCTTCGCCACCCGTAAAAGCATTAAAATGAAGGAACTTGAAAATGAAAATTTTGTTCTGATGAAAAAGGGTTACGCATTGCGCCGTACCGCTGATAGATTATTAAATGCTGCAGGTATCAAGCCGAAGATTACCTTTGAAGGTGATGAGGTATCAACAGTTGCTGGTTTTGTAGGCGCTGGGCTTGGCGTGTCATTGTTGCCTGTTGACGAAGACTTGAATCCAAATAAATTGGCTAAAATTCGTGTGGAGGATATGGTTTGTGAACGTATAATAGGTATGGCTTGGATAGAAAATCGATATCTTCCACCATCAGCACGACAGTTTCAGCAATTTATATTCGATTTTTACGAGAAAAATAATTGAAGCTCCTATTGGACTAATGAATAAAAGCGAGTAACAATTTCCGCTCTGCGTCATTGTTACTCGCTTCTATCTATGTTTAATTAGAGAAATTTTTAATAGATTAATCAATTTTGACCCAAAAACTATTTTTTATTTCCCTACATATTTCACTTGATAAGAATACATATCTTTTGTATCGCCATCAATCTCAAAAAGTCCCTGCTTTGCAAGGGCCAACAGGCGTTTTTCCACAAACTCTTCACTTAAATAGTCATCAATTGTACCAAGTGTTTCTCCGATTATGCGCATCGGTATTAGCCATTCCTCATTTAGTTCGACATGGGCTCTTTGTGCACATTCAATAATGATAGGATCTAACGCATCTTCCGCTACATGTTTAATTCCATTTTGCCAAACCCGCAATGTACTGGAGTTTTGTTTCAGCACTTCCCATTCCTTTGCAAGTCGCTGACATTCATCAATTGAAAAGCGCTTTGCCTCAGTACGGAGCTTCATTAGTAAGTTTGGCGCAAGCTCACCTGTATGACGAATCATCATGTTTGGCTGTATACTTTTCAAACCTTCTGTGGCATCAACCCCGTATACCATACTACTTTTATCAATCAACTCGCTCATGACAAAACGTAGCCCAATCTCTTCATGAGTATTTTGGCTATACCAAACCCAGACATCCACATCACTCGTTAAACCTGCAATTTTTCCCTTCCATTCTTCATGAATATCCTCGTACAATTCACGGTCTTCATTATCCTTATATAAATAGCCTTCTAACCAGCTTTTTCGTTCTTCAAAGCTGCTAAGTGGGCCTATCGAAAAAATATCATCGACGCTAAGCACCGACTCATCTCGCTGTAATTGGTTTTGTCGTATCGCATGTTTTATGGAACCTTGTGTAGATAAGCTAAAGGTAATATGTAAAATTGCCATAAAAATCACCCCTTTTACTGTTTACTAAGCGCTATTTGTATCCCAATAAAAGTGAAAAGGATCCCTTGAATTAAATTTAATCGTTTAGCAATTGTAGGCTTCCCAATAATCACTTTTCTTACTTTACCGGCAAAAATACTAAATAATGAAAATAGTAGTAGTGCTTGTACTAAAAATAAAATACCCAATATTAACATTTGTAAACCTACATAAACATTAGATGGATTTACAAACTGTGGCAATAGTGCTAAGAAAAATAAAGATACTTTTGGATTTAAAATATTCATTACAATACCTTTTTTATATAACGTCACATAGGCTTGTTTATTTTGCTGTTCCAATGTGAGTGGATCGCCCTTTGCTCGAAATGATTGCCAGGCTAAATATAATAAATACGCCGCTCCCGCAAATTTAACAATGGAAAAAATAATTGTTGATTGATAAATAATGGCCGAGATACCGAGAACAGCAGCTCCTATATGAACGAGCAAACCTGTACATAGTCCGAGTGATGTTGCTATACCAGCCTTCTTATCTTGTGTAATGCTTTGTGCAAGTACAAATAAATTATCTGGTCCTGGCATTAAGGTTAAAATAATTGCGGCACCTAAAAACGCTAATAACGTTGAAAATTCCAAAACATTCCCTTCTTTCCATTACTTTTAGAAATAGGCGCATCACTATAACGTGTTGATTTCCGTTCCAGCTAGCGTTTCAACACATGTCATCTCCATCTTTTGGTGACAAGCCTAGAAAAAACATTATAAAATAATATTACTCCCATTATACTACATAACGTCGTTTTATTCTGAATTTTACAAAAAATCACCCAGCTAATAATGCTCGTTTAAACAATACTTTTCTCTTTTAATCCCTTATAATAAAAATATCGTTTATAAAAATCGTATTGTTAAAGAGGTGTTTGTCGATGGCAGTAAGTGATATTGTAAAGCAATATGAAGACGAGCAAGGAAATATCTATTACAAAATGAAAACATATGATATCGATGTACAGGCTACGCAAAATTCAGGTTTAGCGCCTGTTATTACCTATTGGATGGGTGAAAAAGAGATTACTGACGATATTCGAAATTTACGCTTCAGTCCACGCCCTCCCTCAAGCTATATTCAAGATTATGATGAATTTCAAGCCATGCTTTATTCAAAAGAACAAGGTGCCATCAACCAACTATATGAACAAATAAGTATTAAACCACAAAATATGTCTTCAGGAAAACAAGTATTATGGAGTTTCTTCGTCATTGTTTTAGCGATGCTCCCACTATTAATCGCAATTTGGTGGTTCAAATAAACAAAGATATGTTCCCTCATAATTTGCTCTCGTTTCAGCATTACCTACTTATTTACTCAAAACTTTCTATTAACTTTTCTAATCAGCTTGACAGACATGCTGAAGTAGTGCATTCTTTATTCAATTACTTTTTAAGAAATGGGGCATCAACCAAAAGATTTGATGAGGACCCATTCATGTTAAACTATACAATAAAAGCGTGCGAAGACTAGTACCTAGAAACTGCTTGTTCAGAGAGCAATGCCCACCCGGCTGTAAGGCATTGTACAAGAAAGACTAAAGAACCTACTTCGTAAAACGTCCTAGCTTAACTAGGCGCAGTCTCAAGCGTTATGAGCAAAGTGGAATGTCAATGACGTTCAATGTAGGTGGTACCACGGAAAGCAAGCCTTTTCGTCCTAATTTATTAGGATGAAAAGGTTTTTTTATTTCTTTCAGCGGGTGGCACGGAATTATGTCGAGGCATAATAGATTAAAAGTGTAATGGCGAATTGGAGGTATTGTTATGGAAAGAAAAAGAATCGTCGTCAAAATTGGGAGTAGCTCCTTAACAAATGCAAAAGGTGAAATTGATAAAATACGTTTAATGGATCATGTTCAAGCGATAGCTGAATTAAAAAAATACGGACATGAAGTATTACTTGTTTCATCAGGTGCAGTTGCAGCAGGTTTTAAACAATTAGGCTACCCTTCTCGCCCCGTCACAGTAAAAGGTAAACAAGCTGCGGCAGCAGTTGGGCAAAGTTTACTTATTCAAACCTACAATGCTTTATTTAGCATTTATGACATTGTGCCTGCTCAAATTTTACTTACACGCACTGATTTCTCAAAAAAAGAACGCTATAAAAATGCCTATGCCACATTTGAGGAATTATTAGAGCGCTCCATGCTACCCATCATTAACGAAAATGATACGGTATCTGTCAGCGAATTAACCTTTGGAGATAACGACATGTTATCGGCACTTGTGAGTGGTCTTGTTCATGCCGATCAACTCATTATCTTAACAGACATCAATGGATTGTATAACGCCAATCCAAATAAAAACCCACATGCTAAACGCATTGATCGTTTAACAGAGGTATCTGATGAGATGCTAGGCTTTGCAGATGGTTCAGGCTCTAAGATAGGCACAGGTGGTATGGAATCCAAATTACTAGCAGCTCGAGCAGCTTTAAATGCAGGCGTGAAGGTGTTTATCGGAACTGGTCACGGTGCGAATAAGCTTGTCGATATAGTGGAAGGACGCGGGGATGGTACGTATGTTGAGCATGAGGCGCTAGCTGTTTTAACAAATAATAAACAGTGGATTGCACTCACGGAAGTATCTGGTAAAATTTTTATAGATAGCGGTGCTGAACATGCACTATTGGCAAATGGGAAAAGCTTGTTGCCTGCTGGTGTATTTCGTGTCGAAGGTGATTTTGCAAATGGCGACGTTGTTGAGGTCTATAGTGACAATGGACTTCTTGGTCGGGGTGAGGTCTTATATTCTTCCCTAGAGTTAGCACATGCGATGGGCAAACGTACAGATGAATTGACAAACTATCCGATTGAAGTCATTCACCGGGACAAATGGCTAAAAAATCAAACAAATTAAGGAGGAATTTACATGACAAGTGAAGTTCAACAAAAAGGAAAACTAGCAAAAGCTGCAAGCTATATTTTAAATATTAAAACAACCAGTGAAAAAAATGATGCTCTCACAAAAATTGCTGAGCAGTTAATAATCGACCAAGATACTATTATTGCTGAAAATGCAAAAGATTTAGCAAATGGCGAAAAACAAGGAATGCCCGCTTCTACACTTGATCGCATCATGTTAAACAAAGAACGAGTAGAAGCTATGTCCAGTGCCATTCAGTTACTTGTACAGTTAAATGATCCAATAGGCAGTCTCTTAGAGCGAATAGAAAAAGATAATGGCTTACTGATAGAAAAACGTCTTGTGCCACTTGGTGTTATCGGAATGATTTACGAGGCGCGCCCTAATGTAACAGTGGATGCAGCAACATTATCATTGAAAACAGGCAATGCTGTCATTTTACGTGGTAGCTCTTCGGCCAAATTTTCTAATGTAGCTCTTGTGGCAAGTATTCATCGTGCACTTAGTAAAACGTCTATCCCTGTGGACGCTGTACAATTAATCGAGGATACAAATCGTGAAACTGTCAAAGAATTATTCCATTTAAAAGAATACTTAGATGTTTTAATTCCTCGTGGCGGAAAGGCACTTATTGACTTAGTTGTAAATGAAGCCACTGTTCCAGTATTAGAAACAGGTGCTGGCAACTGCCATATTTATGTAGACCAAACTGCCGATTACATAAAAACAGAAAAAATTTGCATCAATGCGAAAACACAACGTCCTTCTGTTTGTAATGCAGCAGAAAGCTTACTTATTCATCCCGATTGGTTTAATGCGCACGGCAAACAGCTTCTAGGTGCTATGCATCAAGCAGGCGTCACAATTATCGGTGATGAATTCGTTTGTCAAGCTCTTGATTTCGCTCAACTAGCAACAACTGAAGACTATGCAACTGAATATTTAGATTTAAAGATAAGCGTTAAAATTGTGGAAAACGTTTATGAAGCAATTGAGCACATTAATAAATACGGCACAAACCACTCTGAAGCAATCATGACAGAGGATCAATTAGCAGCGGATACCTTCTTAAATAGTGTGGATGCTGCAGCTGTTTATCATAATGCCTCAACTCGCTTCACAGACGGCTTTGAATTTGGCTACGGTGCAGAAATCGGCATTAGTACGCAAAAATTACACGCTCGTGGACCAATGGGCTTACCAGCGTTAACATCTACAAAGTATTACATTCACGGTAACGGCCAAATCCGAGAATAATTGTAGAACTATTAATGAAAAGCCGACAGTTGACACACGCTGTCGGCTTTCTTTGCTTACGGATTGAATGAGTTTGTAGCCGAGAGAAAAAACGGAGTTATGTAAGCATCAGGATGATAATAACTTTTATAGAAAGAAGGTTTAGAATGAACACTTCAGCGATAATTAAATTAACGGTTTCAATGGCACTTTTTGGCTCCATTGGTTTTTTTACTGTCCATACAGGCGTACCTGCTATCGAGCTAGTATTTGTCAGATGTATTTGCGCTACCCTCTTTCTAGGAGCTATGTGGCTTGTCACAGGTGGTCATAAAACGGAGAAGTGGGAAAAAAAAGAAATACTTCGTACACTTCTTTGCGGTGTCTTTATCGTCTTAAACTGGGTATTTTTATTTAAAGCCTTTGAAGAAATGTCGATTTCTATTGCTATTTCTATCTATAATTTAGCACCTATATTTGTATTAATTTTTGGCGCATTGTTTTTAAAAGAGAAGATGACTATCCAAGCATTGCTCGCAACAGTAACTTGTTTTATCGGCAGTATGTTCATTATCGGCTTAAATAATTTTTTGTCACTCTCTGAATTTATGAAATCAGGCTTTATTTGGGCATTACTGTCTGCATTATTTTACGCATTTACGATGCTAACAAGTAAAACGATCAAAAATCTTAGCTCTTACGCCTTAACATATATCCAAACGGCAGTCGGAATTGTCATACTATTCCCATTTGTTGATTTTTCATTATTTGAAGGCTTAACGACAACAAACTGGCTTTATATTTTAGGAACAGGCTTTATTCATACAGGATTTGTTTACTATTTATTTTTTGACAGCATTCGTAGTCTCTCTACAATTCTAGTTTCAGTATTAGTATTTGTTGACCCTGTTGTAGCTATTTTGCTCGACATGGTATTGCTTGACTTTATGCCGAGCTTCATGCAAACAATTGGTATTATATTAATTTTTGGTGGCATTTTTTACACAATTTACGTGCCAAAGAAAAGGCGTGTACCTCAGGCTTAGTCTTTTTCTATGTAAAGGAGTTTTTTCATGAGTAAACTTTATGCAATTGGTGAATTATTAATTGATTTTACGCCTACTAAACAAAATGCCTTCCTTACTGCAGTTGAGCAATTTACTAAAAATGCTGGTGGGGCCCCTGCCAATGTTGCTGCTGTTTGTGCAAAACTTGGGCAGCAAGCAGCTCTAATCACACAAGTAGGTCGTGATGCTTTTGGAGATTTTCTTATAGAAACGTTAAAAAAGGTTAATGTCGATACAAACTATATCGTTCAAACTGTTGAGGGTGAAACAAGTCTAGCCTTCGTTTCCCTGACAAATGATGGGGACCGTGACTTCTTATTTTATCGTCGTCATGCAGCAGATTTGCTTTACGACAAAGAGCAACTTCCACCAAATCTATTAACAAGTAATGATATTCTCCATTTTTGTTCAGTTAATTTAGTGGAAAGTCCAATGAAGCACGCACATATGGCTTTGATAGAACAGGCTCATCAGGCAGGTAGTCTTGTTTCTTTTGATCCCAATGTTCGATTACCTCTTTGGAACGATGAGAAGGCATGTCGTCAAACCATTTTAGAATTTTTACCAAAGGCCCATCTTGTTAAATTGTCCGAAGAAGAGCTTTTGTTTTTAACGGCGATTGAGGATGAAAATTCAGCAGTCCAATCATTATTTCAGGGGCAAGTACAAGTACTCATAATTACACGTGGAGCAGAAGGTGCAAGTCTATATACTAATGAGCTCCACGTCAAAGTGCCAGCTGACAATGTCCATGCGATAGATACAACTGGAGCGGGTGATGCCTTTATTGGAGCAGTGTTAACTATTCTCCTTAGTAAGCAGATAACAGCCATCAATCTAATCGACTTTTGTAAGCAGCAAACTATCCCTCTCCTGACATTCGCGAATCGTTATGCTGGGGCATCGACAGAAAAACATGGTGCCATTGCATCTTATCTTGCCAAGCATGAGCTGTCATTTAAAAACGATATTATTTTTTGAATATTT
This sequence comes from Lysinibacillus sp. fls2-241-R2A-57, assembly GCF_030209535.1. Lineage (NCBI taxonomy): Bacteria > Bacillati > Bacillota > Bacilli > Caryophanales > Bacillaceae > Lysinibacillus > Lysinibacillus sp. fls2-241-R2A-57. Next base: position 22,020 of record NZ_JARVRU010000042.1, on the reverse strand, counting down.
CGGAACTTATTTTATTGACATTCGTATTAGGTAGAGACAGATTAAATAAAAGGAGGAACGACGGTGAAATCAATTACTAAAAAGCGGACAAAAGCCTTTTTCATTGATTTGGCAATATCAACAGTTGTCGCTACTGGTGTAGAATACGTTCTGCGAAAAAAAAGTGAAAAACGAAGCAATTCATGCCATTATCACACCAACAGTCGTTATGTGGTCTCTTGAATTTGCACAATTACGTAAAAGTGGACAAACAGTTGGCTATAAAACAATGGGACTCGAACTCGCAAATGAAAATGGGTCAAAGCTAACAGCCCCTCAAATTATTAAAAGAATGGCTTATCGAGATACAATTAGCACTTTTGATTACTTAAAAAGTCCAAAAGCATTTGAACAACAAAATGGTCAACTTCTTCCTCACGACAACTTTTCAGGTACAGTTGTAAAGGAAGTCTAGCAGATAAGGCTGCTCAAATATAATTTTGAGTAGCTTGTTTTATTATATCGAGAATCAACGAGGGAGGAACTTTACAATTGAAATTGGATCATGTTGTTGAGGTTTTACTCGAAAGTCTAAAAGATGATCAATATATCGAAGCTGTATTTTTAAGAGGATCAATGGCTAGAGATGAGCATGATGAATTTTCAGATATTGATATGTATTGTGTTGTCAAAGAAGAAAATATCGAAGTATTTTTGCCAAACCGGAACAAACATATTAAAACATATAAACAAACGTTGTTCATTGATGATATCTATATTATTGCCCCTCAGTTATTAGTCGTATATGAAGATATGATTCATATTGATTTATTCACCGTAACACCCACTGAAATAAGTAATAAAGATGCAATAAAAGTATTATTTGATCCAAATGGAATTCTTACCTCTAAACAGAGGAATACCACTTTGTCATTAAGTCCACTCGAATTTCAAGATGCTGTAGATGATACTGTTTGGTATTTGTATCAATATTACTTGAGTGCTAAACGTGGAAATGCAATTTGGTGCGTTCATTTACTGCGGCATAGTTTAGAACACTTCGCCAAAGTACTATTACATAAATATTGTCCTGAACGGGCATCCCTTGGACTTAAAGCTTTACATCATTCGTTACCTCCTGACCGATTAGATGAGTTCGTCGATATTATGAATTGTATGAGCCTTGTAACATACGAGGTGGCAGTAAAGAAATTAGTGAACGCCTTCCACAATGAATCCAGTTGGATATTCGACAATGTGCCGGATCAAGAAGAAATTAAACCATTATGGGAAAAAATCAAAGAGCTATTATGCTAAAATAAAATAGCAAACTAGCATCTACCCTAGTTTGCTATTTTTCAGGAGTATCACGTTGAATGTCATCGAAAAAACAAATTCAGCTTATGTATAGTTTCTGCAACCTACACCCTATTAAATTGCTTTTTCATTAAAATATGTGGGATTCCACAATCCATAAACTCTTCACCCACACGTTTGTACCCTAATTTTTCATAAAAGCCTTCTGCATAGGATTGCGCATTTAATTTAGATTTTGTTAAACCTTTTTCTAGTGCTATTCCCTCTAAACTTTGGATAATGACTTTACCTAATCCAAAGCTGCGGAATTCCTTTAATATACATATACGCTCTAGTTTGCCGTAGTCATCAACAACTCGCAGTCTACCTGTGCCAACTGGTTGATCGTTATAGTACACAAGTATATGATCACATGCTGCATCCAGTGTGTCGAATTCATCAAATTCTTCTTCCTCAGATACTTTTTGTTCCTCTATGAAAACTTTTTGACGAATGGCAAAGGCTGTTTGTAAAGCTTTTTCGTCTGTAATTTTTATTGTGTTCATTTTGATATTTCTCCTCGTTTAATGACTTTTTTTGCAGATTGAAAGGTTGTCTGTGCTGGTAAAACTTTGTTTGCGCCGGTAAGATCCTTTTTTCCGCCGCTAAGACTGGCTGTTGCGCCGGTAAAGTCCTTTCTTCCGCCGCTAAAACCGTCGTTTGCGCCGGTAAAGTCCTTTCTTCCGCCGCTAAAACCGTCGTTTGCGCCGGTAAAATCCTTTCTTCCGCCGCTAAGACTGGCTGTTGCGCCGCTAAAGTCCTTTCTTCCGCCGCTAAAACCGTCATTTACGCCGGTAAAATTCTTTCTTCCGCCGCTAAGACCGTCGTTTGCGCCGAGTTGTACAATGACATGTGATGCCAAACGTTTTCACGATCTTTTTGCTATAATTCTACTTAATATTGAAATTTTCTGATTTCTTTCACATAATTAAGTAAGATTGTACATTCGAAGGGCAGGTGCTATTTATGGCAAAACATCCTCTACTCGTACGTGATGTATTAAAGCGAAAGCATTTTGAATCTGCCAAGCTTATCGCAGGACAGCAAGGCCTAAATCGGCAAGTACTATGGACACATATTTTAGAAATTAAAGATTTTGATACTTTAATAAATGGGGGTGAACTCATTTTAACAACTGGTGTTGGTTTACAGCTAGAGCTTGAAACACAAATTGCCTATTTACAAAACCTTATTCGCAATGGTGCTGCAGCACTTTGTATAGAGATTGGTGATTATTTTGATCATGTTCCTGCAGAACTGATTGCTTTAGCAAATGCTCAACATTTTCCTATTATCATTTTTGAAGATATTGTACGGTTTATCGATATAACGCAGGATCTACATACGTACATTATAAATCAGCATCAGCAAGCATTAATACAGCTAGATACGATTTCAAAGACTTTTATGGAATTATCGTTAATGCCTAATGGAATTTTAAAAATTTTGCAGGTGCTTCATCAAGATACTGATACTTTATTTTTATTTGTCTCCGAAGATACGAAAAGCTTTTATTATCCTATAGAAGCCAAAAAGTATTTACGACTAATGGAGGAGCACTGTCGGCAGCTAGATTTACAAGAGCCCATTCAACTTCTGTCCATTGACAACGATCATTTCGTCATCATTCCAGTCAATGGACTTGGACAAGTATGGGGCTATTTATGTATGCATTCTGTACTGCCGAAGCCTAGTGATTATACGTTATTAAATCTTGAACGTGCAGCGATGTCTATTGCCCAAATATTAATGCGTAATCGAATGTTACAGGAACGCCAACAAAGCCGTGAGGATGAATTTGTCCTCGCCTTAATACAAGGTCAGCCCGTTGATCTTCAGTATTATCAAAGCTATTTGCCAATGGAAAATCGCAACTTATTTTATCGTGTAGTGGTGTTTAATATTTCCGACTATGCCAATACCTTTTCAGAGGAAGATTGGCAAGAAATACAGCTACAAAATGTTATGTTTGTTCGTTCCATCCTAAAGAAGCTCGGCTTTTTCCCTACCGTTTCGGTTCGACAACATGAAATTATTATCCTTGCTTTTTACATTGCGGCAGATTATATGAATGAAAATCGTGACTCCTTTAATCAAGCCATTCAGCAGATTGTTGCTCGAAAAACACCACAGTTCTTTGAGCAAATAACTCTTACCTTTGGCATCAGCAATGTTTATCAATCCATCAACAGCGTGCAGCAAGGCTATAAGGAGGCAAAAACAACCATTCAAATGCAGCACAATGAACTAGCTACTTCTATTTACTACAAAGATTTAGGTGTTTACAGATTGTTATTATATCAGGAACATGCAGCCCTTTTGCAATACGTCAAAGATTATTTACAAGAAATATTGCTCATTGATCAAAAAAACGGTACTGACCTTTATCAAACGCTCTGTGTTTATTTAGCATGCAATGGTGCGAAAAATGATACAGCTGAACAACTTTTTATTGTCCGTCAAACACTTTATAAGCGAATTGAACGACTAGAAAATATTTTAGGTGCTGATTTTTTACAGGCCCCTTATCGTCTCAATATAGAAATTGCGGTGAAGGCCTATGAATTATTGAAAAAAACAGCACCTGATCTACTACGCTTTTGAACGTGGATCCATAAAATCACGTAACGCATTGCTTAGCATATACAAACCTAACACGAGTACTGTAATGGCTCCACCTGGCGCATAAGTATACCACGGGGCTCCAACCAAATAGGCTTGTGAATCTTTTAACATTCGTCCCCAACTAGGGTTTGGTGGTTGCACGCCAAGCCCTAAGTAACTCAGAGCGGCCTCCGCAAGCATTGCAGTTGCAAAGGTCACAGTTGCCGCGACAATAATCTGTGATGAAATATTCGGTAATATATGGCGGAACATAATGCTATAAGGTTTTACACCAATTAACTTTGCAGCTAATACATATTCGCTGTCACGATGTTGGACAAAGCCACTGCGTGCAATTCTGGCAATGGCCGGTATGGCAATAATGCCTAATGCTATAGCAGTATTAACAATCCCTGGTCCAAATACCGCAACGAGCATTAAAGCTAAAATTATTCCTGGAAAGGCCATTAATGCATCCATCATGCGCATAAAAATTTCATCGATCCATCCACCCATATAGCCCGCTATACCACCAATTAAAATGCCAAAAATTGTTCCAATACATACTGTTAATAAACCGACTGCAAAGGCCGTTTGTGTTCCTTTCATAATGCGGCTAAAAATATCACGACCAAATTCGTCCGTACCAAAAAGATAATCACTGCTTGGGCTACGTAGCTTTTGAGGTATATTCATAGAATTCACATCGTGTGGCGTGTAAAAAAAGCTAACAACCATTACAATTAGAAAACCGACAATGACTAGTAGACCAATGATTAAATTGATATTTTTCGTGTACCTCTGTATATTTTTCATCGTATCCACCCCTCATCGTAATCGGATTCTAGGATCTATCACAGAATATAAAATATCGACCATAAAATTGATCATGACCACCGCTACAGTAATATACATGACGATTCCCTGCACTAATGGAAAATCACGATTACTAATAGCCGTGATAAGCAGTTGGCCAACGCCTGGCAATGAAAATACTTGCTCCACAATAATTGTTCCTGCAACAACCTCCGCCATAATCAGTCCAAAGACCGTTAATATCGGAATCATCGAATTTTTTAAGACATGCTTATACATGACATTTTGCTCAGACATCCCTTTACTGCGAATCGTACGCACATAATCGAGCTGAACTTGCTCTAAAATTGCAGTACGAACATAGCGGAAATTGACAGCAATTTGCGGAATTGCAATGGTTAATGCAGGTAGAACAAGCGTGCTTAGCGCTCCTGCTACACTTTGCGTCCATGGAATATATCCACTAATTTTAAAGAAGCTAAATTGCATGCCAATATATAGAATGAGCATCATGCCCAGCCAGAAAGAAGGAACGGCCATGCCGACTTGCGTTACTGTCGACAACGACACATCACTTAGCTTATTTTGTCTTCTCGCCGCAAACATCCCTAATGGTAAGGAAATGATTAATACAATTAAGAGGGTGAGCCCAGCCAATGATATCGTTACAGGTAGTCTGTCAAAGAGTAATTCTTTTACCGGCATTGAAAAACGAATGGAATTCCCTAATTCCCCTGTCAATAATCCTTTCATCCAATCCGTATATTGCTCATAAAGGGGGCGATTCAAGCCAAGCTCTGATCGCAAATTTTCAATTTGTGTGGGATCCGCTTCAGTGCCTAACATTGTCCGAACCGGATCACCAGGTAAAATTTGAAAAACACCGAATGTAATAATTGACACTAGAAGGATGGTTGTTATTAACAGAATGAATCGACGTATAATATACATCATCTAGCACTCATCCCTTTCTAGTTAGAAAATTTAACCTCTGACATATCATGGAACCAGAAAGGGTAGCTCTTTAATCCAGTAACTTGCTTGTCAGAGCCCCAAACAATCTGATAATCCGCAACATAAACTGCTGCTGCCTGCTCAGCTAAAATTTCCTGTGCGCGATGGTAATAGTCAATTTGTTTTGCCTGATCCGACTCCTTCAAAACATCCGCCATAATTTTGTCGTATTCATCATTTTTAAATAAGAAGAAGTTTTCACTATCATTCGTTGAAATGTAATCATTTAAAATTTCGTAGGCAGATGCACGACCCGTTAAATCGATCGTTGTCATTTGATAGTCGCGTCCAAAATAAACTCGGTCTAGCCAAATTCCCCATTCTACAACCTCAATTTCCACATCAATACCGATTTCCTTTAAATTATCTACAACAATTTGTGCGATATTCGAATAAATATCATTATGCGAAGACACTGTAATTTTTGTTTTAAAGCCATCAGGGTAGCCCGCCTCAGCTAATAATGCTTTTGCCTTTTCCACATCTCGCTTATACATGCTTTCTAAATCTTTCTTTTGATAGTCTCCCATCGCTGGACTCATATTTGAACCAAGTGGAACAGCATATCCTGCAAACACTGAGTCAATAATATCGGACTTACTTATGGCGTAGTTGATTGCCTGACGGACCTTGACATTATCAAAAGGTGCTTTAGTTTCGTTGAATGTAATGATTAACGATGAGTTATTATTTTGATGAGATAAATTATAATTCCCCTCTACTTCACTTACACGATGCCAAGGAACACTCGTTACATCTACTTCATTGGCCATTAAACTCATAATCGCTGCTTGATCATCCGACTGGAATGTAAACGTCACTTTATTTAAGTATGGAAGACCTTCCTTCCAGTAGTTTTCATTTTTCTTTAGCTCTAAATTTGTACCAGGAGAGTATTTTACATAAGCAAATGGCCCAGTGCCTATTGGATTTTCATTATGCTTGCCATCATTGCTTTTTGGTACAATGGCTGATTGTCGAGCAGTTAATGAATAGAGGAAATTGGAGTTTGGCTCCTTCAGTTTTATGACAAATGTATTGGCATCTGGTGCTTCTGTTGACACAACATTATCAAAGCTGTTTGACATCTTTTCGCCACCGTTTTTCCCCATTAAGCGATCAAACGAATACTGAATATCCTCCATAGTTAAATCCTTACCATTATGAAATTTTACACCTGGGCGAATTTTAAAGGTATATGTTAAGCCATCCTTTGATATTTCATACCTTTCTGCTAGCCCTTCTTTTAAGGATCCATCTGTTTTTGGTGCCATCAATCCTTCAAAAATATTGAGAATCATTTGGTACGATATTGATGCTGTTGCTTTATGTGGATCTAAAAAGTCAGGGTCATCATTTATACGCACTACAATTTCTTGAGGTAACTCTGCTACTGACTTTTCACCTGAACTTCCTTCTTTTCCAGCATCACTTGAGCATGCACTTATTAGTAAGCCTACTATCAATGTTAACAACAGCATTAACCAATTTTTATTCAGCCTCATGTCATATTCCCCCTATTCCTTAAGTGCTTATTTTTTGAATGCTTTTATAGCTTTCTACGTCTAGCAATTTATCAGCAGCTTTAATGCTAGCAAGTATCGCTTCCTCCATTGCTCTTGTAGCCAAATGGCCCAAATAGTCAACTGGATATGTTTTATCTCCAGTACCTAGTACGAAAACCGTATCTCCATCCAGCATTGTGTGAACAGGATAAATGGTCCGTGCGAGGGCATTTTGTGTGAGCTGAGCTATTTTTTTCGCCTCAGCTTTTGTTAGTTTCGCATTCACTGCAATGACACCAATTGTCGTATTCGTGCCTGACAATGCTTCTGATTGCACATGTTCCTCTAAATAAGCACAACAATCCATCCATTCTCCTGTTTTAGGATTCCTTGCACCTGCTAGTATTGCTCTTGTATTAGGGTCTTTTATATCCCCAACAGCATTGACAGCTACAATTGCACCGACTACAAGATCATCTTTGCCTGCTATAGAGACACTACCCAGTCCCCCTTTCATGCAAAATTGAGGTCCTGCCAATTTGCCTACTGTCGCACCATAACCAGCCCCTGTATTACCACTTACGAATGGCCCAACAATCGCACTTTTGGCCGCTTCATAGCCCATTTGAGCTGTAGGTCTTATCTTTGGATCGCCAATAAATAAATCGAACAGCACCGCACTAGGAATAATCGGTATTGTAGTAACACCCGCATCTACACCAACACCTTGCTCCTCTAAATATTGCATAACCCCTGTTGCTGCATCTAATCCAAATGCACTTCCTCCAGAAAGGCAAATCCCATGAACTCGATCAATTTCATTAATAGGATCAAGTGCATCGGTTTCTCGAGTGCCCGGTGCAGAGCCTCTTACGTCGACACCGCAAACTGCTCCATTTTCTACTAAAATCGCTGTACATCCTGTAATGCCTTCACTATTTTCTGCATGCCCGACCTTAACTCCAGGCACATCTGTAATATTTCCAAACACTATACACACCTCACTTTTTAGAGACTGAATATTCCGATTGTTCTTTATATAAAAAGCAGGCTACTCCTTGTTGTCTATTTTCTTCCTGAAGCACTGGTCGTTCCTGATGACACCTTTCCATCACAAATGGACAACGTGTATGAAACACACAGCCAACAGGCGGATGCATTGGGTTTGGCAATTCCCCCTGTAATGATATTTCCTGTTTCGGCTTATCAAAATTAACTACCGGAATCGCCGACAGCAATGCTTTCGTATATGGATGCAAGGGATTTGCAAATAATTCTTTCTTCGTACCAATTTCCACTACTCTCCCTAAATACAGCACTGCCACTCGATCACTTATATGTTTCACAACACTTAAATCATGTGAGATAAATAAATAAGTTAAATGAAATTCATCCTGTAAATCCATCATTAAGTTCAACACCTGTGACTGCACTGACACATCAAGCGCAGATACCGGCTCGTCTGCAATAATGAACTCTGGATGAATAGCAAGAGCGCGAGCAATACCGATTCGTTGCCGTTGACCGCCAGAAAACTCATGTGGAAACTTTTGCATGGCATCCTCTGAAAGGCCTACCTTGTGTAAAAGCTCCTTCACACGTTCTTTGCGTTGCTCTTTCGTTAATGTTAATTGCAGCTTCATCGGTTCCTCGATAATAGTACCTATTCGCATTCGAGGATTAAGTGATGCAAAGGGATCCTGGAAAATCATTTGCATTTGCTTGCGATAGGTTTGTAGCTTGTTGCCTTTTAAATGCTGGATAGGCTGCCCTTTATATAATATTTCTCCTGAAGTCGGTTCAACGAGTTTTAAAATTGTCCGTCCAAACGTGGATTTCCCTGAGCCAGATTCTCCTACTATGCCAAGTGTCTCACCTCGGAAAATCTCAATGGAAATATCATCGACTGCTTTAATGACTTTTTTCTCTTCCTTCATCGACTTACGTTTCACAGGAAAATAGGCTTTTAAATGATTAATTTCAAGCAAAACTTCTTTCTTCGTCATGATCAAGCGCCCCTTCCTCTGTAAATAAATTACAGCGAACTTTATGCTCGTCTTGAATATGGATTACCTTTGGCTGCGTGTCACGGCATTGTTCCATCGCAAATGGACAGCGTGGTGCAAAACGGCAACCTTCTGGTAATGCATAAGCTGGCGGGACGGTACCTGGAATAGAAGGTAATCTTTTGACATCCGTCTCAAGATTAGGCATTGTTTTTAAAAGAGCAGTCGTATACGGATGCTTCGGATTTAGAAAAAGCTCTCGCACCGGTGCTTCTTCTACAATTTGCCCTGCGTACATGACCATGACACGATCTGCCGTTTCTGCTACAACGCTCATATCATGCGTAATAAATAATATGGCCGAATGATGCTCTTCCTTCATTTTCATCATAAGCTTTAAAATTTGTGCCTGTACTGTTACATCAAGTGCCGTCGTTGGCTCATCAGCAATTAACAGCTGAGGGTTATTGGACATTGCAATCGCAATCATGACACGCTGCCGCATCCCTCCTGATAATTGGTGCGGATATTCAGAAATAACCTTTTCTGCATTGGCAATACCAACTTCTTTTAAAAACTGTAGTGATTTCTCCCATGCCTCTTTTTTAGAAATCTTTTGGTGCCTGCGTATTCCTTCTATCATTTGATTACCGATTGTAAAAACAGGATCCAAAGAGGTCATCGGCTCTTGAAAAATCATACTAATTTCATTGCCTCTAATGTTGCTCATCTCTTTATTTTTGTAGTCTAGTAGATTTTTGCCATTCAATTTAATGGTACCAGCTGTAATTTCTCCTGGTGGCATGGGTAGTAATCGCATAATTGATAACGATGTAATGCTTTTTCCACTTCCAGACTCACCTACTAGTGCTACCGTTTCTCCTTTATGAATCGTAAAGCTCACGTCATCAACAACTTTTGCCTGTTTGCCATTTTTTAAATGAAAATTTATTTTTAAATGATTTACCTCTAGTAGCATTTGATTTTCTTTTTGGTGTTCCATATGCGTCTCCCTCTCACATTTGATTAGGTGGTGCATAGCGTATCGCGATATTTTTCATTTGGGTATAATTTCTTAACGCGATAAAACCTTTTTCTCGACCAATGCCGCTCTTTTTATAGCCACCGAACGGCATTTGAATTCCGCCTGCAGCTCCATAGTTATTGACAAAAACTTGACCAGCCTGCACTCGGCTTGCGACAAAATGAGCAGTATCCAAATCCTTGGACCAAATGCCTGCAACTAAACCGTAGTCTGTACTATTCGCTAAGGCAATCGCTTCTTCGACAGTTGTAAATGTAAATATAGTCAACACTGGACCGAAAATTTCTTCCTGAGCAAGTGGATCATTAGCATCTACCCCAGCAAGTATTGTTGGTTCAACATAATAGCCATTTTCATAGCCTTTAATCGTCAGTGTTTCGCCACCAGTGACCACATAGCCATCTTCCTTCGCCTTTTGCAATAATGTTGAAATCTTCGTATATTGTCGTTCATTTAAAAGTGGACCCATATCAACGTCCGCTTCACCCGGACCAACTTTTAGTGCTTGAAATTTCCGCACTAATTGCGTGATGAATGTCTCTTTTACACTTTCTTCAATTAGTAATCTTGCCCCAGCAGAGCATGTTTGTCCGGCATTTTGAATAATGGCACGAACTACTCCCTCAAGCGCCTGCTCCATGTTTGCATCCGCAAAAACAATATTCGGCGATTTCCCACCAAGCTCTAATGTTACAGGTACTACATTTTGAGCTGCTGATTTCATAACAGCAATCCCCGTTGGAACAGAGCCCGTAAACGTAATATGATTAATATCAGGATGTGACGTTAAATACGGACCGACATCACGACCTAAACCTGTAATATGCTGAAAAATACCTTTTGGCAATTTTCCCTCAAACCATTCAGTTATGGCATGTGTTGTCAATGGCGTATCCTCAGCACTTTTAACAATCACTGCATTACCCGTTGCGATGGCGGCTGCTACACTTCTTGCTGTTATTTGAATAGGATAATTCCAAGGAACGATATGTACGGTAATTCCGACTGGCTCTAACACTACCGCATTTAAAATGCCATCTTCAATTGGAATAGTATCCCCCATCACTTTATCAGCAGCTCCCCCGTAAAACTCAAAATAACGAGCTGCTGCTTCAATATCTGCCCTTGCTTGTGTTAACGGCTTTCCAACATCACGGCATTCTAATAAACTCCATTCCTCTGCATGCTTGCGAATATAGTGAGCGAATTCAACAAGTAACTGTCCTCGTTCATGTGCCTTTATTTTCCGCCACTCTTCACTTTCAAATGCTACTCGTGCAGCACGAACAGCTTCATCAACATGTGCTTTATTGGCATTCGTAATTTGGGCAATAACTTCACCAGTAGAGGGGTTCATAACATCTAATAATGCCTCCGAGTCAGCGTGAATCCACTCACCGTTAATAAACATTGGAATTTTTTTCACCTTATCCCTCCTATAGTCCGCGACCACCGTCTACATGTAACGTCGTCCCTGTAACCATACTCGCATCATCTGAAAGTAAATAATTTACCGCACCTGCAATGTCTGACGGATTCACTAAACGTCCAAGAGGTACCGATTGAACAAAGACATTTTGTTTTGTTTGCTCGATATCTGCTCCTTGTGCGGCAAACTGTCCCAACATCTGTGTATCGGCTGGACCTGGATGAATTGTGTTAACACGTATTTGGAACGGCGCTAATTCAATAGCCATTGCGCGTGTAAAGCTCTCTGCCGCCCCCTTAGAGGCAATATACGCCTGCAAACCAGGTCTCGGACGTACGGCAGAAATAGAGGCAATCGTTACAATTGAGCCCTTCTGCCGTTCCTTCATATAAGGAACGACAGCCTTAGTTGTAATAAATAAGCTTTTCACATTGACATCCATTAACCGATTCCATTCGTCCATCGTTACTTGTTCAATCGGTGTTGCTGCCTGCGCTATGCCAAGTGCATTGACGAGGCCATCAATACGTCCATACTTGTCAATAACCTGCTTGCATATGTCGTTCACACGCTCCTCCTGCAAAACATTGACTTCAAAGCATTGCAAGGCATCCTGTGCTAAATCTGTTAGTGATGCTACCGATAGATCAAGCCCAACTACAACATTGCCCTTCGCAAGCTGCTCCTGAATAATGGCTTTTCCCATACCCCCACCAGCACCTGTGACAATAATGACCTGTTGTTCTACTGCCATGCTATACACCCCTTGCCACTAATTTCATTTTGACAATCTCCTGACAAATCGCATCACCCATTTGCGCTGTCGTCGCCTGCCCACCAATATCCGCCGTTTTCACAACACCTTCTTGAAGCACCGTCTCAATCGCATTAACAATCAACTCTTCTATATCCGGTCTTCCAATATGTCCAAGCAATAAAGCAAGTGACCAAATTTGTGCAATTGGATTTGCGATCCCCTTTCCTGCAATATTTGGCGCTGACCCATGCACAGGCTCAAACATAGAGGGAAATTCCTTTTCTGGATTCACATTAGCTGATGGTGACAATCCAAGACCTCCAACAATAGCTGACCCTAAATCAGATAAAATATCCCCGAATAAGTTGGAGGCAACAACAACTTGAAAATCCTGTGGTCGCTCCACAAAGTAAGCTACTAAAGCATCGATATAAATAGATTCTAGCTCTAGCATTGGTGAGCTTTGAGCAAGAATCCTTTTCGTATGCTCATCCCAGAACTTCATTGAATGAATAATGGCATTCGATTTTGTTGCACTCGTAATTTTTGTTTTGCCATATTTATAAGCATAATCACAGGCGGCTTGTACAATTTTTTCAATACCGATACGTGTCATAATCGTATTTTGAATCGTCATTTCCTGCGGCTGATTATGATACATTCGACCACCACTATCGGAATATTCCCCTTCCGCATTTTCTCGGAAGATCACGAAATCAATATCCCTTCCATCGGCAAGTGGTGAGGTTATGCCAGGTAGCGATTTAATCGGACGGAAATTAACATATTGCTGGAAGCTTTTGCGTATCGGCATAATTAATTCCCATACCGTAACATCATCTGGCACACGAGCATCTCCAATAGCCCCGAATAATATCGCATCAAACTCTTTTAATATGTCTAGTGCATTTTCTGGCATCATACGACCGTGCTGAAGATAATAATCGGAGCTCCAAGGGAAAATCGTTGTTTCTATTTGTAAAGACGTATCTTGTTCCTGAAGATGGTTCAAAACCTTTAACGCTTCCTCCATGACTTCCTTTCCAATGCCATCACCCGGAATGACGGCGATTTTTTTGTGAGTCATTGTGCATCACCTGCTAAAAACTTTAATGCTGCTAAACGATATATAGCTGTTGTTTCTGCCAATTCTTCAATATCGACATATTCGTCAATTTGATGGGGAATATCACGATCACCCGCACCAATCGTAACAATTGGGATACCATGCACATGAAGGAATGTTCCATCTGTAGCCCCTGGAACACCATTATATTTCGGCTCTTTCTCCGTTACTTCAGCAACTGCCTCATAAATAGCTTGTACAACAGGTTCCTCCTTCGCTGTAGCTGTGGCCGGGCGGTTGTCAAGCACTGTTAGCTCTACCTTAAAATCCGGATCATCCGCTTGCAGACGTTTGATAATTGCCTCAATTTTACTAAGAAGCTCATCATGATCCTGTGCAGGTACTGTACGAATATCAAGCGTCGTCATACAATGATCAGGTATGACATTAATTTGCGCATCCCCTTTTACTGGTGCTCGTAAAATTGTCGGCGTAATGGTTGGCCAATTAAGCATTGGATCACGTCCTAAACGTGCTTGCTCTTCTTTTTCTAATTTTTCAAGCTCCACAATAAAACGTGCCATACGCCAATTCGGGTTAATACCGCTCCAAGAAATTGCACCGTGCGCCATCTTCCCAAAAATATCCACCTTCAAACGTATCGCTCCACGCTGCGCAATGCTGACATTATTTTCCTGTGGTTCACATATAATAGCCCCATCTACATCATCTGCCCAACCATTTTTTATAAAATGTTTAATGCCAAGCATCAACCCTTCTTCATCACAAGGAATACATAAAATAATCTTGCCTGTAAATTCCTCCTGATCCAGTAACAACGACTGGCAAGCTGTAATCATACATGCAAGATTTCCTTTTGTATCATTTGTACCTCGGCCATACATTCGACCATCAATAATTTCTGCACCGAATGGATCGTACGTCCATGCTTCACGATTTCCTTCAGTAACGACATCTGTATGTCCTTCAAAGAGTAGCGTTTTCCCTGGTTTACCCGAATCAATAATAGCAATCACATTCGGCCTACCTGGCACAACCTCCTCCACATGTGTTTCAATCCCGATATTACGTAAACATTGAGCGACAAAAGTTGCCACTTCTTGTTCATTGCCATTTGGATCATTTTCTCGATAAACGCTTTCAATACGAACTAGCTTTTGTGTAAGCTCAATAACTACTTCTCGATCACGCAAATAAGATTCCGTTTTCTTTAAATTTGTTACTGTCATTTAAAGGCCCCCCTTATTTAAAGCGAATATTCTGAATTCAAATTATTTTAACATTGTCCTTATAGATATGTATTAGACAATTTGTTAATAAAACATATAATGCTATTAACTTTTTGTTTAGTATTAAAAAGCTAGAGAACGTCAAAATTATCTACTTTTTGTTATTTCCCGATAAAAAGAGACTGGATCATTACCATAACATGGGGTTGATTTCCGTTCCGACTGGGCGCTTTGTTGCTGACGCTTCGCTTTCGCACAGAGCAAAGCTTCCTGGGGGGCGTCCGATGAACAAAATGATAGAGCTACAACATTTGAAAATATAAGAAAAATTGGAACCTCCGAAAGAAATGCGGTCTTGCAAGCAGACTTTCTTATCGTCATTTTGCCAACCAGAAAAGGACGCCATATAGAATTTGGAATAGCACTTGGACAAGTAAAAAAATATATTTTATTCACCAAATGAAGATGTAGACAATTTCGAAACGACAAGTACGTTTTATCATTTACCCGAGGTTGAAATTGTCAGGGGAAAATTGTATTTAACTAATGAAATATAAAAAACCAGCATCTATTTTGAATAGCTCAAATAGATGCTGGTTTATTCGTTTTATCGCTGGCGAGACTCTGTCATTTGCTTCCAAACAGAACCTTTTGCTTCCTCGCCCTGTTCGATGCGAGCAATCGCCATTTTTACTTGTAGTTTCACTTCAAACTCTTTATCCTCTTCAGCAGCCTTTAATGCCGCTAATGACTTTTCAGTACCGACCTCATACAAGTACATGGCTGCACGCCAACGAACAAGCTTATTTTTATCTTGCAATGCTTGCTGCATCGCGACTTCAAATTCCACGAAGCCAAGGTCACTCATACAATCTCCTGCAGTTCGGCGTACCGCTGCACTTTTGTCTTGTAATGCCTTTTCTAAATATGGAACAACCGACACATCTTCAATCATTCCTAAATAAACGGTTGCCAGTCGACGGATCGACATTTGCTCATCTTGTAACGCCAAATCTAAAAGTGGTAAATCATCTAGCTCTGGATCTGCCATCTGATCAAGTAATTGGAAACGTTTTTCCCACTCAGGTTGCTTAAACTGTGCAACAGTAATTTTTAGCTTAGCTGGTTTCTCAATTGTTTTTTCGGCGTCATTCATCATTTCGACAATCTCTACTAATCGTTCCTCAGAATATGTCACATCGATTTCCTGCTTTATTGCTTCCGCAATTTCCTCAAGCTCGCCATATCGTACACCATAGTCAATCCACTTACGTTGGAAAATATAATTTTCATCAACTGCTGTCTCAATAATTTTATTGAAAGCTTCGACAAAGCGCTCACCACAGCTTATACGGTGCTCACGTTGATTATCAAACACCTTTACTTGTAGTGGCACCTGCTTATAAAACTGTACATGAACGTACACTTCACCATAAAATTCATTAGCTACCTGTGTTTCATTTTCTTCCTGTACGTCTTCACCTAACACTTGACGAATGCTTGCTAAAATACCTTCCCATGCATACTTTGCGTTACGCTCAACAGCAAAGAAATCGGCTACATGATAAACGCCCTTCACACCTTCAATTGCTAAAATCGCCGCTGCTTCTCCAGTTGCTTCATCTTTATTATTCTTTGTAAAATTATAGCTTTTGCCAAAAGGTAACTCTGTATCAACGACAATCTTCATAGAATTAGGACTTGGTGTCGGTTCAATTGTCATAATCTTCATACATATCGCTCCTTATCCGTTTACGATTTCATCTAAATACGACCATCTTTCAATAAGATGTTCATATTGTGCATTTAGCTCATCTAGCTTCGCCGTTAACTCCTGTAACTTTGTAAAATCAGCACCAGCGTTGGCAATACCCTCTTCGGTTTCCATAATCGCTGTCTCTGTCTTTTCTATGTCATCAGCAATCGTTTCCCATTCTTTTTGCTCTTTAAAGGATAATTTTTTCTTGTCCGATTTAGGCTTTTCCGTCTTAGGTTTTTCGACCTTTGGCGCCTCTACCTTTACAACGGTTTCCTGTTCACGTTTTTGTAAATAGTCACTGTAAACATCAAGTGTCTCTTCAACATGTCCAAGACCATCTAAAATCCATAACTTTTTCACAATACGATCTAAGAAAAAGCGATCGTGGGATATCGTTATAACGACCCCAGGGAAATGCTCAATGAAATCCTCCAACACACCTAGTGTTTCAATATCTAAATCATTTGTAGGCTCATCTAGTAACAGTACGTTTGGTTGTTCCATTAATAATCGTAATAAATGGAGACGTTTACGCTCGCCACCCGATAATTTACCGATCGGTGTACCATGCGCATTAAGCGGGAATAAGAAAAGCTCCAGCATTTGAGCTGCCGAATAGCGCACACCCTCTGCATCTGTTATATCATTTGAAGCTTCTCGAATATATTCAATCATACGCTCATTTTCATTCATTTTCGGTAATGTTTGTTTAAAATGCGCTAGCTTCACCGTCGAACCAACATGAATTTCACCTAAATCAGGTGTAAGTTCACCTGCAAGCATGTTCAATAATGTTGATTTTCCTACACCATTAGCTCCGATAATACCAATTCGGTCGCCCTGTTGCAGTAAAAATGAAAAGTCTTCTAGAATCTTTTGATGGCCAAATGCCTTCGAAATCTTTTCTGCCTCTAAAACCTTTCGACCGAGACGCGTTGTAGCTAGGCCCATCTCAAGAGAAACATCTTCTGACTTACGCTCTAGGTTATCCTCTAACTGTTCGAAGCGTTGGATACGTGCCTTTTGCTTCGTAGAACGCGCCTTCGCTCCACGACGAATCCATTTTAATTCCGAACGATAGCGATTGCGGTCCTTTTGAGCAGAGGCTGCTTTCATTTCCTCACGAATAGCACGTGCTTCGAGATAATCTCCGTAATTCCCTGTATGGCGATACATTGTTTGGTCAGCAAGCTCATAAATATGAGTGGATAGCTCATCTAAGAAATAACGATCATGGGTAATGAATATGACTGCTCCCTTTAATCGTAAAACCATTTCTTGTAGCCATTCCGTTGACTGCACATCTAAATGGTTGGTCGGCTCGTCCAATAAGTAAAGATCTGCTGGCTCAATTAAGACTTTAGCCAATGCGACGCGCTTTTGCTGTCCACCTGACAGAGTTAATACTTCCTTATCAAACATTTCAATCCCAAGCTTCGTAAGTGCTGTCTTAGCCAGTGCATTGACATCCCACGCCTGCTCTTCATCCATGCGATGCTGTAAGCTAAATAACGTTTTTTGTAAACTTTCTGACGTTGGATTTAGTGCAAGTGCAGCAACCGTCTCCTCATATTCACGATTAAGTTTTAAAATAGGTGAATCTCCTGCAAATACTGCCTGTAACACAGTTTCGCCACTGTTAAAAGTAGGCTCCTGTGGTAAATAAGCAATACGGTATTTATTTGGGCGGTCTACATTCATTGAATCCGCTTCGATTTCACCTGCTAAAATAGAAAGCAATGTAGATTTACCAGTACCATTAATACCAATTAGCCCTGCTCGCTCCCCCTCATAAATCGTAAATTCAATATTTTGAAAGAGCGTTTTATCGCCCACTGTTTTCGTTAAATTTTGTACAATTAAATGACTCATTACACTGTCCATCTCTTTCATTTAGGTGTTGTTTAATGCCCACACTACTTTTATATGTAGTTTATTATTGATATCCATTTTTATCATAACACCAAATGACAGGTAAACAAAGGACAACAAACTCTGTTTCTTTATCGAAAAAACACACCTCCTCCATTAACCGCAAAATGAAGAAGCTTAAACTTTCTACTCGATCTAACTTAGTGCCTCATCACTGATAGAAACAGATGGCACTAACGTAACAAACTATCATTGATTATATTATGGTAAACAAAACAATTAATCCTGCTGCAGATAACAACTGGTCATTTATACCGTTCCTAGCAAATACAAAAATCATTTACCTCTCTGCTAAGGAAGCACAAAAAGTTATTCCTGAAGGTAGCAATATCGAATATGTAGGAGAAACAGAAAATGGCTTTGGTAAATATTTAATTAAATAATGATGAAATGTTTGTGCTTTGTATTTTAGACGCGAAGGATTAGATCAACAATAAACAGATGAAGGCAAACGAAAAGGTATAAGCTTACTATTCAATAGAAGCTTATACCTTTTCCTGTTGCTCATATCTAACTTTTAGATGATAAATTTGCATCCGCTTTGAAAAGCAGTGTACATTTTTATTTACCTATTTCATTTTGTAATTGCTCTAAAAACTGTACCATAAATTGATGGCGTTCGTTAGCCATTTGCTTGCCCTTCTCTGTAATCATTAAATCCTTCAACAATAAAAGCTTCTCGTAAAAATGGGTAACTGAGGATGTATTTTTACTGCGATACTCCTCCTCTGTCATATCCGTACGAGCGTCCTCTTCCTCATCGTAAAGCTTTCTACCTTTAGCCCCACCAAAAGCAAATGTGCGTGCAATGCCGATTGCTCCAATGGCATCTAATCGATCTGCATCTCGTACAACTTTTGCCTCAATAGAAGTTGCTTCTAACTCATTGCCACCATTAAACGATACTTGTGCAATGCAATCTCGGATATGTTGCTTTTTCTCCTCGCTTAAAGACAACTCGGCAATTAACTTATTTTCCTGCTCTTTACTATCGGTATACTTTTTATCGCTTACATCATGCAAAAGCACAGCAATTTTTACGACCTCCGCATCAGCTTCCGGTTCAGTATGTAAAATCGCTAACGCATTTTGATAAACACGTTCAATATGTTGAAAATCATGGCTAGCATCAAACTGTTCATAAATCCCACGTACTTTGTTCATTAAATTGTTCATATTTTTTATTCATTCCCTTCCTTTACGATTATACTGTATAGTTTAGAGGAGTTGAAAGCTAAGTAACCTCTCTTCTCGATAAAAAGTAAAAAAAGTTAGATCCTTTCAATTGACTAATTTTTCAGAATACTGTATGATAAATGTACAGAACATTAATTTGTTCTGTACGTTCATTATTTCAGTGATGTATAAGAACTATGTTTTAACAGATTAAACAACTTCAGCGGGCTTACAATTGAATATTGTGTTGAAAGATGACGGGTGTAATCAATCATCTAAGAAATCAAATAAAAGTGAACACTTTCCCTTAGAAATTCTTTGTTTTAACCCGCATAGTAAATGTACATGACGAGATAAGTGAACAAACAGTAAGCCTGTTTTCACGACCAAGAAGGCTTTGACCATATGTCGCAAGCGTGTGATATTTTTTATCATTAATTGATGTTACCTTCTTCTGTTCAATATCTTGAATATGTGTGAACGTAACTCCTCCCATTAATGGCAAATGGTACACCAATTTCTTGCCAACATTTTGCGAAAGGCCGAATCATCAGAGTCGTGCGAACAAAACTAGATAAATTTTTTAGGCAACATTTTTTCCGAATTTCATTTAAGCCGTAAATGAAGTAATAAGTTATGAAGGAAGTAGGAACGATAGTTATGTTATGTATTACCAACCCGCTGAAGAAACAGTAAAAGCTGCCCATCTTACTCAATGTAGATGATGGCAGCTTTTATTGTTTCTTCAACTTCCATTTTAAAGACATTCCCTTAAAGTAAATACTATTTATTGGTAATTTATTAATTAATGCAAATATTCCCATACTGCTGATTTTACACACATTGTCGTACAATTGCTGCTCAAACCACCCTACATTTCATAACTTAGCTCTTCCTTGAAATCGTAGCCTCGTTAACCCTAACGTTGTTTATTCGTCATTTTTTTGGATTAGCCCTTCCTTGATTTCTTCAATACGCTCGACAGATAAGCCTGTTATTTTACTAATAAAATCAATATCCATATTATTCGCTAAAAGATTGTTGGCAATTTCTTCTTTTTCTTCTTTTTTCCCTTCTTCTATACCCTTTTGCTCTGCCATATGCTTCACATCCTCTAGCTTCGCCTCTTCATCAAGGATATACTTTAACCGTGATTGATAGGCAATAACATCTTCCTGAGATAAACTTAACTCTTCCCAGGCATTGAATGCCTCTAATAGATGTTCGTCCTTCATCGCCAGCTCCTCCAATTCGCAAAAAATTTTATCATAAACCTTTTTCTTTCGTGCATCGACCATACCTAATAACAATAACCAGCGTGCTAAAATATCATCAAGTGGCTTTAGTTGTCCTTTGTGCCATTGTTCAAGGAATTTATTCATTTCAATAAAATGCACTTCCAAAACATCATCCTGTATAGCTAATCGCTTTAATGTTTTATCCTCATATAAATGAAAGGTGCTGTGATAATCTACATTTTGAGGAAACACCGTAAAATTACATATATTAACAGTAATAGTCGGCACCAGTTTATAATATCCCATACCCTTTTGTAATTGTGATGTATATAGTTGTGCCCAATAATATAATGTACGCTTGAACATATCGTGCTGATTAGACAATTGAATCTCAATATTGATCATCTGCTGATCCTGTGTTTTCACCACAATATCTAATCTTGACTGCTTAACCTCCTTGTATTCACCACCAACTTCTTGGCTCATAAAAGCTACTTCTTGAATGGTATTTCGACCTGTGCGTTTTAAAATCGCATTAAGAAAAACAATGGTTATACGTTTATTTTTTTCACTACCAAACATTTGCTTAAATGCATAGTCTACTTTCAGATCCATCAATTTCGTTAGCGGAATTCTACGTAAAGCCTTTTCGCTCACAACCATCACCTCTTTCGTTCATTAAAAGTTTGGTCATAAATCTTAATCTTCATATTTTATATTATTTTAACATGCTTCAATTGCAGGACCAAATTAAAAAACAAGCCCTCTGTAGTTTATAAAAATGATTAAAATAGCCCTATTATCCTTGTTAATACGCAATGCTGCTGTTGAAGTATTAAGTTATAAAGGAAGTAGGAATAAATGTTATGTATTACCCACCCACTGAAAAAACAGTAAAAGCAGCCCATCTTACTCGATGTATATGATGGTAGCTTTTATTGTTTCTTCAATTTCCATTTTAAAGACATTTATCCTATCTCACTTTTCTCTGCTTCTTTTTTCAAATGCCCCTTAGAAGACCATGATATATTTACAGGTGTGTTGATTAACCATTTTATCCACCCTAATTAAATTAGAAGGATCTGATT